>NZ_QOAY01000034.1:49196-57358 GCF_003314775.1 Microbacterium sp. H6
CGGCGTGGTCCTCGGCGGCACGACGCCCCACCTCGGGATCGGCACCTGCACCAAGACCGCGGGTGAGTTCACGACCGACGTCGAGCTTGACGTCGGCGTCGCTCATGAGCAGCGCCTGCGCATCGGTGTTCACGGCGATGAACTCGACTCCGCGGAGGCCGAGATCGATCATGCGGTTCACGGCGTTGACGCCGCCACCGCCGACGCCGACGACCTTGATCACGGCGAGGTAGTTCTGGTTCTGGCTCATGGCCGGCCTCCGATTATTCGAGCCTGGAAGTGGGTGAACCTTAAACCTCAACTAGAGGTGTAAAGTATTTCCCGGTATTGCGTTCTCTTTGATCGAAGGTAAGCGCCGCCCGGCCGTGCACGCGCGAAGACACGGGCGTGTCGCCCCATTCCCGACGAAAGCGCTCAGCCGACGACGGCGACTTCGGGAGACGTCACGTCGATCGAGCCCGCCGCCGGATTCGCCGCCATCGCCTTCGAGAGCACGACGGCCTTCAGCGCCGACTCCTCCGCACTCCCCCAGACCACCGTCAACCCGCCGTTGAGAGTGAGGGTCACGTCGTCCGCCGTCGTCGCGCGGACACCGATCAGAGCGGCGCGGACGTCCGCGGGAAGGGTGCGCACGACGAGGCCAGCGCTCCGGAACGCCGCCGATCCGACACCCCCGACGACGTCGAGCACCGGCTGCCCTGCCGGCTGATCGGAGGTGGTCGAAAGGACCACGCCGGCGGCGTCCACCAGTGTGTAACCGGCGTCGGAGCGGAGCACGCCGACGGGAGTGCGCTCGACTATCCGCACGGTGAGGTCATGCGGCGGGCGCGCTTCGAGGGCGTAGGTCTCGATGAGAGGGAAGCCCAGCAACGCGGCCTTCACCTTGCTGGAGTCGACCAGTGCGAGTGGAGTGCCGAGCTGATCCCCCAGTGCCGCCTCGATCGCGGCGGGATCGAGACTCGTGGCACCTTCGACGGTGATCTTCTGCACGGCGAACAGCGGACTGTACGCTGCGGCGACGCTGCCCCCGACCAGCAGCAGTGCGGCGCCGATGCTGCTCAACCAGACGATCCTCCGCCGCCGCGACCTCTGCGTGAAACGCCGGATCTCCGCACGAAGAGCCTTCCGACGCGCACGTGCCGCGCGCCAGACATCCATCGTCGACGTCTGCTGCGGGTCGCCGACCGAGGTGCTGTCCGGCTCCTCGCCGGGTGCCGGGTCAGGAGTCGACGGAGTGTCCTGACCGGCTCCGGGATCGCGTCGCCGCCGACGGGACCTCTCCTCCGGCGCGGCGTCCTTCTCGTCCGGAGACTCCGGGCTGGTCGGAAGCGGTGCGGGCCGGCGCATCGGCTACTCCTCGTCGGTCCGGCGCAGAGAGTCCAGGACCTGCGGGATGATCTGGTAGACGTTGCCGCACCCGAGCGTGACGACGAAGTCGCCGTCTCGCGCGACCGAGGCGGTGTAGTCGGCGGCCTGCTGCCAGTCTGCGACATAGTGGACGCGCGACGGGTCACGGAACGCACCGCTGACGAGCTCGCCCGTGACACCGGGCACGGGGTCTTCTCTGGCCCCGTAGACGTCGAGCATCACGGTGTGGTCGGCGAACTGCTCCAGGACGTCGGCGAACTCCTGGTACATGTGCTGCGTGCGCGAGTAGGTGTGAGGCTGCTGGATCGCGATGATCCGACCGGACCCGGCGATGCTGCGCATGGCTTCGAGCGCTGCTCGCACCTCCGTGGGGTGGTGCGAGTAGTCGTCGTACACGGTGACCCCACGCTCGACGCCGTGCTGCTCGAGGCGACGCACCGTACCGGCGAAGCCCTCCACCGCACGAACGGCGTCGGCGAGCGGATAGCCGAGGGCGCGGAGAACGGCGACGGCGCCGGCCGCATTGATCGCGTTGTGGATGCCGGGGACGGCGAGCTGCATCCGGGCGCGCTCGTCGCCGTGCGTCAGCGTGGCGGCGACCGGCCCCGCAGCCACGATGTCGGTGACGCGCACATCCGCGCCGTCTGCCTGCCCGAAGGTGAGCACGTTCGGGTGCGACAGGCCCGCACCGACGCGCAGTGCGCCGGCGTCGTCGCTCGAGATCACCACGGCCTCGGTCGCGGCGTCCGCGAACTGCACGAACGCCTGATGGAAGGCTTCGTCGGAGCCGTAGTGGTCGAGGTGGTCGGGGTCGACATTCGTGATGAGCGCCACAGCCGTGTCGTACAGGAGGAAGGTGCCATCGGACTCGTCTGCCTCGATGACGAAGAGGTCGCCGCTCCCGGTGGCGCTGGACACGCCGAGCTGCTCGATCACGCCGCCGTTGACGAAGTGCGGGTCGGCGTCGAGGTCGCGCAACGCCGTGACGATCATGCCCGTCGAGGTGGTCTTGCCGTGCGCACCCGCCACCGAGACGAGGCGCCGCGTGCCGATCAGCCAGTGCAGAGCCTGGGACCGGTGGATGACGTGGAGGCCCCGCTCCTTGGCGGTGACGAACTCGGGGTTCTCCGGCCAGATGGCGCCGGTGTGCACGACCGTGTCGGCATCACCGAGGTGGGCGGCATCATGACCGACGTGGACCGTCGCCCCCGCGGCGGCCAGCGCCCGCAGGTTGTCGCTGTCTGCGCGGTCGCTGCCGGACACGCGGATGCCCGCGTCGAGGAACATCTTGGCGAGTCCGCTCATCCCGGATCCACCGATGCCGATGAAGTGCGCGGAGGTGATCGTCTCGGGAATGGGGAGGGAGAGGTCGGGTCTGATCATGTCCGCTTCAGTCTACTTTTCTTCCGCTTCGTGGACGCGTCAGGCAGCCGCGAGTGCACGGTCGATGAGGGTGATGACGTTCTCGGTTCCTGCGCGGGTTCCGGCCGTCTGGGCAGCGGCAGCCATCTCCGCGATCCGCGCCCGGTCTTCGAGCAGCGGCACCACGATGCGCCGCACGGCATCGCCGTCGAAGGTCGCATCGTCGAGCAGCTCGGCGGCTCCGGCAGCGACGGCCGATGCGGCGTTCAGGCGCTGCTCGCCGTTTCCCACGGAGTACGGGACGTAGAGCGCGGGTATCCCCAGCGCGCTCACCTCGCTCACGGTCGCCGCACCGGAACGGGAGACGATCAGATCCGCGACGGCGAAGGCAAGATCCATGCGGTCGACGTAGCGGCGCAGCACGTAGCCGTCCGTACCGGGATCTGCCAGATCACTGCGCTCACCGGTCACGTGCAGCAGCTGCCATCCGGCGTCGAGGACGTCTCGCCATGAATCAGCGAGCGCCTCATTGAGTCGCTGCGCGCCCAGCGAGCCGCCGAAGACCAGGAGGACGGGCCGTTCGGGGTCGAGACCGAAGTAGTCCGCCGCTTCAGCGCGCGACGCCGCGCGGTCCAGAGCGATGACCTCTTGGCGCAGAGGCATGCCGACGACCTCGCCACCACGAAGCGGGGTCCCCTCGAACGCGACGCCGACGGCAGCTGCCCGCCGCGCACCGAGCACGTTCGCCAACCCCGGCTTGGCATTGGCCTCGTGCACGACGAACGGCACGCGCTCACGGCGAGCGGCGACATAGGCAGGCGCGGAAGCGTATCCCCCGAAGCCGACGACCACGTCGATGCCGTGCTGACGGATATGGGCGCGCACCTGGGAGACGGCGCGACGGAACCGTGCGGGGAACGACATCGCCTGCTTGTTCGGTCGGCGCGGGAACGGCACCTTGTCGACGATGAGGAGCTCGTAGCCGCGTGCAGGGACCAGACGGGATTCGAGCCCCTCGGCAGTGCCGAGCACGAGAACGGTGGCCTCGGGATCGCGGGCGCGGAGGCCATCGGCGACCGCGAGCAGGGGATTGACGTGACCGGCGGTGCCACCGCCGGCGAGGAGATACGAAGTCACCTGGTGACCCTACCCCGCTCAGCTGGTCGCTTCTCGGTCACAGGGATCGTGCGCGCGAATGCGAGCAGCACACCGCACGCGATCAGCACGGCGAGCAGAGCGGTACCGCCCTGCGACATGAATGGGAGCGGGACACCCATGACGGGGAAGACGCCGATGACGACGCCGACGTTCATGATGGCCTGGCCCACGATCCACACGGTGATGCCGCCGGCCGCCACCCGGATGAAGGGGTCGGAGGTCTTGCGGATGATGTGGAACGCGCCGATCGTGAAGAACGTGAAGAGGGCGAGAACGACGATGCACCCGATCAGTCCCAGCTCCTCGCCGACGATGGCGAAGATGAAGTCGTTGCCCGCCGCAGGGAGCCACCCGTACTTCTCCTGCGAGTTGCCGAGACCGAGACCGAAGATGCCACCGGTCGCCATTCCCCAGATCCCGTGGATCGACTGGTAGCAATCGGTGTAGTAGAGCGCCATGTTGTCGCACGTCGCGGTGATGCGCCGCATGCGATCCTCGCTGGACAGCGCATAGGCGAGCACGGCGACGACGCCGAGGATCAGCGGGATGATGAACAGCCGGAGCTTGACCCCCGAGAAGAACAGACAGCCGAGCAGGATGAGCACCAGGACCATCGCCGTGCCGAGGTCCTTCCCCGCGAGGACGGTGCCGATCGCCAGTGCCCCGACCGGGATCACCGGGATGAAGACGTGATGCCAGGTGCCGAGCATCGCGCGCTTGCGCAGCAGCACGGCCGCGATCCACAGGGCGAGAGCGAGCTTGAGGAACTCGGACGGCTGGAGCGTGAAGCCGGCGATCCGGATCCAGTTCCGGTTTCCGCCGTCTTCGATCCCGAGCGGGGTGAACACCAGCATCTGCAGGGCCACGGCGCCGAAGAGTGCCGGCCACGCCATCCGCTTGAGGAACTCGATCGGCAGGCGGCTGATCAGGAACATCAGCGGGATGCCGAGGAGTGCGAAAACCCCTTGACGAAGCACACCGTCCAGCGGATTGACGCCCTTGGACACGGCGGTGGCGCTGGTCGCCGACAACACCATCACGAGGCCGAACAGAGTGAGCAGCAGGGCGGTGGACGCGATCAGCAGGAACTCGGTCGACACCGGGGTGAACCGGCGTCCGAGCGAGACCCTGGCAGCGAGACCGCCGGCTTCAGAGCGCGGAGGGCGGGATACCTGTGTCATCGGCACTCCCCCGGTCGATCCAGTCCCGCACCGCCTCGGCGAAGCGGTGGCCCCGTTCCGCGTAGCCGGAGAACTGATCGAAGGATGCCGCCGCCGGGGCCAGCAGGACTGTTCCCTCGTCGTCGACGATTCCCGCGGCGATCTCCACGACACGGTTCATGACCTGTCCAGTGTCACCAGCATCGACCTCGAACACCGGCACCCCGGGCGCGTGTCGCCGGAATGCCGTGACCACGGCAGAGCGCTCGACGCCGATCACGACGGCCGCCCGGGCTGTCGTCCCGACGTCGGCGACGAGATCGGAGATGTCGACCCCCTTCAGATCCCCGCCGAGCACCCATACGGCGCCCGGGTACGCGCGCAATGATGACGCGGCCGCATGCGGGTTGGTGGCTTTGGAGTCGTCGATCCACGTGATGCCGCGATGCCGCGCGATCACCTGGATGCGGTGAGGATCGAGGCGGAAGGACTGCAGGGCCGTGTGGATGGCCTCGGGCTCGACGCCGAGCGACCGCGCCAAGGCGCTCGCTGCGAGGATGTTCTGCACGATATGGGGAGCGGCGAGACCCGCAGCCTCGAGGTCGGCGACGGTCGTCAGCTCGAGAGCGCTGCGAGACCGGTCGTCGAGGAAGGCCCTGTCGACGAGAAGGCCCTCCACCACGCCGAGGTCACTCGGACCGGGGATCCCCAGGTCGAAGCCGATCGCCCTGGCACCTTCGACGACCTCCGCTTCCTCGACCATCTGCCGTGTGGCCTCGTCCGCCTTGTTGTAGACGCACGCGATCCGGGTGTTGCGGTAGACCACGGCCTTCGCGTCGCGGTAGGCCTGAGCACTACCGTGCCAGACGAGATGATCGTCGGCGAGGTTGAGGCACACGGACGCGTAGGGGAAGAGCTCCCCCTCGGCCCGCGACTGCCCCAGGTACCAGAGCTGATGGCTGGAGAGTTCGACCACGAGGACGTCGAACCCTGCGGGGTCGCGTACCGCGTCGAGCACCGGCACACCGATGTTGCCGCACGGAGCCGCACGCAGTCCTCCCTCGACGAGGAGGGTGGCTGTCAGCTGGGTCGTCGTGGTCTTGCCGTTCGTGCCCGTGATGAGCACCCAGTCCGCCGGTGCGCCGTCGGAGCGCAGGACCTTGTCGCGGACGCGCCAGGCGAGTTCGACGTCTCCCCAGATCGCGATATCCGAATCCTGCGCCCATCGGATGACCGGGTGCGACGGCGAGAACCCCGGCGAGGCGACGATGACCTCGGGGGCGAACTCGACCAGTACGGCAGGGACTTCTGCAAGCGGACCCAGCTCGAGCCGGGCGCCGATGACAGGAAGCAGACGCTCGTACTCCTCTTCGGCGGCTTCGCTCAGCACGAGCACGTCCGCGCCGAGTTCGGCCAGCGTGTCGGCGACCGAGAACCCGGTCATGGAGAGGCCGAGCACGGCGACCCGCAGGCCGCTCCAGTCGGCGTTCCAGCTGGTGAGGCCTGCCAGCCGATCAGTCGACACGGGTCAGCCATTCGACGTAGAACAGACCGACGGCAGAGACGGCGAGCAGCCCGGCGATGATCCACATGCGGACCACGATCGTGACCTCGGACCAGCCGCGCATCTCGAGGTGGTGGTGGAACGGGCTCATCAGGAACAGTCGCTTGCCGCGCGTGATCTTGAAGTATGCGCGCTGCAGGATGACCGAACCGGAGGACAGGACGAAGACACCGGCGATCACGAGCAGGAGCAGCTCGGTCCGGGTCAGGATGGCCATCGCGGTGATGACACCACCGATCGCCATGGATCCGACGTCGCCCATGAAGACCTTCGCCTTGGGGGCGTTCCACCACAGGAATCCGATCAGGCTGGCGGCGAAGGACGCGGCGATGATCGCCAGGTTGAACGGGTCGCGCACTTCGTAGCATCCGCCCAGGGCATCGGGGTCTCCGCCGATGCAGGGCTGCTTGAACTGCCAGAAGGCGATGAGGCTGTACGCCCCGACGACGATGACGCCGGCTCCGGCCGCGAGACCGTCGAGACCGTCGGTCAGGTTCACGCTGTTCGAGGTGGCGACCCCGATGATCGAGATCCACACGAGATAGAGGATCCACCCGAGGATCACGCCGAAGGCGAAGAGGTTGAGCCAGGTGATGTCGCGGAACAGGGAGATCGCGGAACTCGCCGGCGTCTGGCCCCATTTGTTCGGGAAATTCAGCGCGACGATGCCGAAGGGGATCATGACCAGCAGCTGACCGATCACCTTGCGCCAGCCCGACAGTCCGAGACTGCGCTGGCTGCGCACCTTCATGTAGTCGTCGATGAACCCGACGGCACCGAAACCGACCATCAGCCAGATCACGAGCAGCGCCGAGAGCGCCGGCACCTCTCCGCTGACCAGAACACCGGTGAAGTAGCCCACCATCGAGCCGACGATGAAGATGACGCCGCCCATCGTCGGCGTTCCGCGTTTCGCTTCGTGGCTCGGGTTGTGGACGGACTCCGGGGTGCGGATCACCTGCCCCCAGCCCCACTTCCGGAAGAGCCGGAGGAAGACGGGGGTCAGGAACAGGGTGAAGGCGAGCGAGATCGCCGCCGACATGATGAGAGACCTCACGAGAACAATTCTCCCAGACGATCGCCGAGATGCCGGAGGCCCACGGAGTTGGATGACTTCACGAGCACGCGATCGCCGTCGCGGAGCTCGGTGCGCAGATACTCGAACGCCGCGTCCTGGTCGGGCAGATGCACAGCCTCGCTGTCCCACGAGCCCTCTCCGACGGCGGCGAGATACAGCCGTCGCGCCTCAGCGCCGACGACCACGATCCGCTGGATGTTCAGACGCACGGCGAGCAGCCCGATCCGGTCGTGCTCCTCCCCCGCGCTCTCCCCGAGCTCGCTCATGGCACCTAGGACGGCGACCGTGCGCTCTTCGGGGCCGGTGATCTGCGCGAGAGTGCGCAAGGCAGCGGCCATGGAATCCGGGCTGGCGTTGTAGGCGTCGTTGATGATCCGCACGCGGTCGTTGCCCAGGGGCTGCATCCGCCACCGTTCGGCGATCTCGACGGTCTCCAGACGAGCCACGGCATCGACGGGCGAGACGCCGAGGA
>NZ_QOAY01000034.1:57502-70137 GCF_003314775.1 Microbacterium sp. H6
CTCGATGTCGCGGGCCCGCACATCGGCCGTCGGGCCCTGGCCGAAGCCGACCGTGCGCAGCCCGCGGGAGTCCGCGAGCTCTCGCATCGCCGCGACTCTGGGGTCGTCGACGTTCAGGACGGCAGTCCCCGGCACCCGGGCCGCCGCGACGAGCTCGGCCTTGGCCTTCGCCGTCGCTTCGATTCCGCCGAAGCCGCCGGCGTGCGCCATGCCGACCATCAGCACCACGGCGATGTCGGGCTCCACGAGACCGGCGAGGTGGGCGATGCTCCCCGGAGCCGCCGCTCCGAACTCGCTCACGAGGTACCGCGTGCTCTCCGTGACACGAAGCATGGTGACGGGAGCGCCGACTTCGTTGTTGAACGACTTCACGGGCGCGACGGTCTCGCCCTCGTCCTCGAGGATGCGTGCGAGGAAGTTCTTGGTGGTGGTCTTGCCGTTGGATCCCGTGATGCCGATGATGCGGAGCTGACCTGCGGCTCGGACCCGCGCGACGACATCTCTGGCGAGTGCGCCGAGTGCGGTGACGGCATCCGCGACGATGATCTGGCTCACCGCGATGTCGACGGGATGCTCGACGATGGCCAGCACGGCGCCCGCCTCGACGGCGGATCCGACGAATCGGTGGCCGTCGGTCTCGGCTCCGGGTTTGGCCACGAAGATCGAGCCGGGGCCCATCATCCGCGAATCCGTGTCGACCAGGCCATCGACCACGGTCTCGGGTGTGTCTGGTGCGACCACGCGAAGATCACCGCCGACTGCGGCGGCGATCTCAGCGAGCGTCAGGGCGATCATGTCATCTCCATGCGCGGCTCTCGCCGACTATCCGAACTTGGGGAGGAGCTCGTCCATCGGGACAGAGGACGGCATCACGCGATAGGTTTTCATCACCTGCGTCATCGCCTTCTGGAAGGCGGATGCGGTGGCCGCGGACGATACAACCTTAGTCGGCTCGTCGAGGGTGACCACGACGACGTACTGCGGATCGTCGACCGGCGCGAAGCCCACCATGCTGGTGTAGTACACCCCGGACTTGTATCCACCGTTGCCGTCGGAGACCTGGGCAGTACCCGTCTTGCTGGTCACGCGGTAGCCCGGCACCTGGATGCGCTCCGCATTGCCGCCCTGCACCGCGACGTTCTCCAGCATCCGGGTGAGCTCGCCTGCCGTCTGCTCCTTGATGATCTGCTCGTGCTTCGGATCTGCCGGTGTGGTGACCTTGCCGTCGGATCCCGTGCACGACTCGACGAGCGAGAGATCGATCTTCTCTCCTCCGTTGGCGATCGCCTGGTAGGCGCCGGCGAGCTGGGCTGCCGTCACCGTGAAGTACTGACCGAACGTGGTCGTGTACAGCGACTGGCTGTCCCAGTCCTTGACGGGGTGCAGGATGCCGCCGACCTCGGACGGGAAGTCGAGCGTCTTGTCGCCGACCCCGAACCGCTCGAGGTAGTCGTAGCGGACCTCGGGACTCACCATGGTGCCGAACTTCGACAGTGCGACGTTCGACGAGTCGATGAGTCCGCCGGCGAGGGTGTAGTTGTAGGCGGGGTGGGTGAAGGCGTCGTTGACGACGGCGCCGTTCGGGAACTTCTCGCGAGAGGCCGCGCTGACGGTGCTGTAGGGGGTGAGGCCGGCGCCCTCGATGGCTGCAGCCGCGGTGATCGCCTTGAACGTCGAGCCCGGCTCGAAGTCCCTGTGGAAGATCTGGCTGGCCCTCGTCGCCGGTGTCGAAGCATCGAGATCGTTGGGGTCAAGCGCGGGCCATTCGGCCGCCGCCCTGATCTTGCCGGTCTTCACCTCGACCACCGTGACCGTGCCGCCCTTGGCGCCCTGGGTCTGCGCCTCCTCGGCGATCATCTGCTGCAGGTACCAGTTGAGGTCGCTGTTGATGGTCAACTGCACGGAGCCGCCGTTCACGGCGTCGACCGTGCGCTCGCTCCCGGGGATCACGACCCCGTCCTTGCCGATGCGATAGCTCTCCTCGCCGTCGACGGGCGCGAGGCAGGAGTCGTCCAGCTGCTCCACGCCGGCCTGCGCCTCGCCGGAGCTGTCGAGGTAGCCGAGGAGGTTCCCGGCGACCGCGCCGTTCGGGTAGACCCGGGTCTCGCGCGCCTTGAGTGCGAGATAGGAGCCGACTCCCAAGTCCCTCAGCTTCATGTACTGCTCGGTGTTCAGCCCCTTCTTGAGGGGTGCGTACTGGCTGTTCGGGTTCTCGGCGAGGGCGTTCGACACCAGCGCACGCACTTCCTCCCCGGTCTGCCCGGTGATGGCCGCGATCTTCTCGGAAGCCTCGGCCCACGGCAGCTTGGGGTCGTTCTCCTCCATGAGCATGATGACCTGGGGGCTGAGCTGAGCGTCGTAGACCATCACGCTGGAGGCGAGCACTGTCCCGGAGGAGTCGACGATCGATCCGCGCTGTCCGGAGATGGCTGAACTCGCCCCGATGTGCTCGAGAGAGTCGGAGACATGCTCGTCGGCGCTGACCACCTGGATGTCGACCAGCCGCACGACGAAGGCGCACAGCACCGAGAGGATGACGGCGAGGGCGACGACTGTGCGTCGCCGCGGTCCGCGGGTGGCTCGTGTCGTCATGGGATCTCTCCGTCGATCGTGGGTGTCAGTGCGTCGTGGGGCTCGGCAGGCCGTCGGTGATCGACGGCGGAAGCTCTTGTGTCGGCTGCTCGGTCGTCGCTGCGCCGTCCGTCTCCTGTGCAGGAGGGGGCGGCGGTTCCACGATGAGCGAGTTGCTCACGGCTCCGACGCCGTCAGGGTTGACCGTAGAAGTCCAATCGGCGCCGTCGCCGGTACCGAAGACGGCTCCATCGCTGAGGCGCAGATACGACGGCGATCCGGCGACCACCATTCCGAGTCCGGCCGCGCTGCTCGCGAGCACCTGCGGGGAGCTGACCCCGGTCAGTTCCTCCTGGAGAGCGTGCGTCTTGAGGTTGAGTTCGCGCTGCTGCGACGAGAGACTGGCGAGGGTGAACGAGTCCTGGGTGATCGCGAGCGAGAGCGCGATCTGCGCGGCGCCGATCGCGAGCGCTCCCCCCAGCGCGACGAGCGCATAGGCGAGCTTGGGCTTGCGGCGGGCGGCGGGATGCGTGACCGGCTGCAGCTTCCGCTGCGGAGTCTTCTCCGGCGCGACCGGCTGTACCGGCTTCCGGACGACGGCGTTCAGGCTCATGCGCTCTCCCGCAGCTTCTCGGCGGCGCGCAGACGCACCGGGATCGCCCGCGGGTTGCGCGCGCGCTCATCATCGTCGGCGAGTTCTGCGCCCTTGGTCAGGATGCGGAATCGCGGGGCGTGTTCGGGGAGTTCGACCGGAAGACCGGCAGGTGCGGATGAGGCGGCCGCGGCGGCGAACGCCTGCTTCACGAGGCGGTCTTCGAGCGACTGATACGACATCACGACGATGCGTCCTCCGACGCTGAGCGCATCCATGGCCGAGGGGATCGCGTCGGCCAGCACATTGAGTTCCGTGTTGACCTCGATGCGCAGCGCCTGGAAGACGCGCTTGGCGGGGTGGCCCGCTCGTTGCGCGGCAGCGGGAGTAGCCGCGATGAGGATGTCGACCAGCTCGCCCGACCGCGTGATGGGCTGCTTCTGACGTGCCTCGATGATGAAGCGGGCGTAGCGGCCGGCGAGCTTCTCCTCGCCGTACCGCTCGAAGATGCGACGGAGGTTGCCTTCGCTGTACGTGGCGATGACATCGGCGGCGGTGACGCCCTTGGTCTGGTCCATCCGCATGTCGAGCGGAGCGTCCTTGGAGTACGCGAAGCCGCGCTCGGCCTCGTCGAGCTGCAGGGAGGACACCCCGAGATCGAACAGGATGCCGGACGCGCCCTGCGCATGCAGGCCGATCTCGTCATACACCGTGTGTACGAGAGTCACACGGTCGCGGAAGCGGGCCAGCCGCTCCCCCGCGATGCGCAGCGCATCGGTGTCGCGGTCGAGCCCGACCAGACGGATGTTCGGGAAGCGTTCGAGCAGCGCCTCTGAGTGGCCGCCCATGCCGAGGGTGGCGTCGACGAGGACCGCACCGTCCGCGTGAAGGGAAGGAGCGAGCAGCTCGACACAGCGGTCGAGCAGGACGGGGGTGTGGATGTCTCGGAGGTTCATGATCTTTCTCGGGGTGACCTTCGGCTCTGATCCCCCTCCGCTTCTCGACCCGGCACCGGGGAAGTGTGTCGGGGCGGGAGCGGCGGGGCATCACAGCCGTGGTCAGAAGAGTCCCGGAATCACCTCCTGCTCGAGGTCGGAGTAGGTCTCCTCGCCGGCGGCGAGGTAGGCGTTCCAGCTCTCCGCGTCCCAGATCTCGGCGTGGGCGCCGACTCCGGTGACGATGAGTTCCTTCTGCAGACCTGCGTACTGACGCAGGTGCGCCGGGATGGTGATGCGGTTCTGGCTGTCTGGCATCTCCGCGCTGGCTCCGGAGAGGAACAGGCGCATGAAGTCACGCGCCTGCTTGTTGGCGAGCGGTGCCTGCCGGATCCGCTCGTGCATCGCCTCGAACTCGGCCGTGCTGAACACGTAGAGGCACCGTTCCTGCCCTCGGGTGACGACGATGCCGCCGCCGAGGTCTTCGCGGAACTTCGCAGGAAGGATGACCCGTCCTTTGTCGTCCAGCTTCGGAGAGTGCGTACCCAGCAACATCGGCCACCACCCCCTCTGCGTCCGGCCAACTCGAGGTGCGCCCCACTTTACTCCACTTTCCTCCACATACCTACGACCAATCCGCAGACGATCGCGGTCAGTGCGAGCGGGCACGCCAAAAAACCGCGAGATTCCGCGGTGGAGGAAGGTGGAGGATGAGTGGAGGGATCTGCCGGGTCAGCGGCCGACCCTCCCCCGCCCGGCGTTAACGACCGAAGCCCGGATGCTGAGCATCCGGGCTTCGGTGGTGAAGATGTGAGAGAGGTCAGTGACCGTCTTGGCGTCGATCCCATCGATCGTTCATACGATCCATGAACGACGCGGATTCCTGTCGCTTCGGTGCGGAGTGCTCTCGCGGTGCCGTCGCGGTCGTCCGCCGAACGGGCGTCACGGCCACCATGACTCCGGCGAGCATCGCCGCGAAACCGACGACGCCGACGACGATTCCCCAGACACCGCCGAGGATGACTCCGGCGACCAGACCACCGACACCGGCGAGCAGCAGGAGCGCACCGTAGACGAGATTTCGGTAGCTCAGAGCTCGGTCACCGGACGGCGCGGTCACGACGTCGGCATCATTGTGAAGGAGATGGCGTTCCATCTCGTCGAGCAGACGCTGCTCCTGTTCGGAGAGTGGCATTTCGTCCCCCTCGGGTATCGTGCCTTCCATTCTACGCGCGCGAAGGCGTCCGGGGCTAGCAGTTCGACCCACCCTTGCTTTACGTATGCTGGGAGTCGTGCCGTCCTCCTCCCCCGTCCCCGACGCCGTCGCCGCACACCTCGACCGTTTCCTCTCGCGGATGCGGGACGAAGCGACGGACTACGGTCCGGACGCGGCGGCGTTCCTCGACGCGGCCGCCGGCACCCTCGACGGCGGCAAACGCCTGCGTGCGCGCTTCTGCCATGCGGGTTGGCGTGCCGTCTCGGCTTTCAGAGACCGCGACGCGACAGAGCCCGATGCACTGTGGGACATCTGCACCGCGCTGGAGATCTTCCAGTCCGCGGCGCTCGTCCACGATGATCTGATCGACAACTCGGACACACGCCGTGGCCGTCCGGCCGCGCACCGTGCCCTCGAGGCCTCCCACCGCGCCGCGGGATGGGCGGGCGACGCAGACGCCTTCGGCCGCGCCTCAGCGATCCTCCTCGGCGATCTCCTCGTCGCCTGGAGCGATGACCTGCTGGAATCGGCCCTCGACGGGCAGGCGCACGCACGCGCCGTGCGTTCCGAGTACGCGAGGATGCGGAGGGATGTCACGACCGGTCAGTTCCTCGACATCGCCGAGGAATCGGCGTGGAGCGTGAACGACGGGAGCCTGCACGCGGAACGGGCGTTGCGCGTGGCATCGCTCAAGTCCGCGAGGTACAGCATCGAGCAACCTCTGGTTCTCGGCGGCGCGTTCGCCGGGGCCGAGCCTGATCAGACGGAGGCGCTGCGCCGCTTCGGACATCCCGTCGGCAAGGCCTTCCAGCTGCGCGACGATGTGCTCGGAGTGTTCGGCGACCCGTCCGTCACGGGCAAGCCGACCGGGGACGACCTCCGGGAGGGCAAGCGAACCGTCCTGATCGCTCTCACCAGGCAGACGCTGGACGCGTCCGCGCGGAACCTGCTGGACGAGATGCTGGGCGACCCGGAGCTCACGCCGCAGCAGGTGACGTTCCTCCAGGCCACCATCCGCGACTCGGGGGCCGTGGATCAGCTGGAGGCGATGATCACCGGCTATGCCCGCGACGCCGATCGCGCCCTGTCAGGCGCCCGACTGGACAACGCCGCGGTCGGTGAGCTGCGTGATCTCGCACGAGCGGCGACGGTGCGCTCGGCCTGACGGATCAGGCGAGCGTGCGCGCCAAGCGCCGCACGGAACTCTTGTGCCCGGCCAGCAGGGCGTCGATCGGGGAACGCCCCAGGCTCTCCTCCTCCGCGAGGAGCCAGTCGATCAGCTCGTCGTCGGTGAACCCGGCGTCCTGAAGCACGATCACGGTGCCACGCAGTGAGCTCAGCGGGTGTCCGTCGACGATGAAGACGGACGGCACCGCGAATGCTCCGTTGCGACGAGAGCCGACGAGATAGTGCTCATCGATCAGACGGCGCACACGGCCGAGGGGTTCGTCGAGCACCTCGACGAGGTCGGGCATCGTCAGCCACTCGACGGCGGCAGGGGTTCCGGCAACGTTCTCAGACACGTCGCCCACTATCTCACCTCCGGATGATCTGCGCATGTCGGCACTCCAGTCACACTGTTCACTTGCGTCACTTCTGTTGACTTCTGTTTACATCCGTGTCAGCGTGAAAAGCTCGAAAAAAGGGGGCAGACCTTGACTCTGAAGACCGCCACACGGCGAACGCGACACCTGCAGATCGGAGTGCCTGCAGCGGTGCTCGGAGCACTGGCGACCACTCTCACCGCTGCGCCGGCCGGAGCGACTGTGCACGCGGACACGACTGCCGTCGAGCGGCCTCGCCTACTTCCGGCACGCGTCGCACCCGCCGAGACCGCACCATCGACCTACCGCGTCCAGCCCGGCGACACGGTTTCGGCGATCGCCTCGCGCTTCGGATTGCGCACGGTCGATGTCCTGACCTGGAACGGACTCTCCTGGCGCTCGGTGATCCACCCCGGCCAGACACTCACGCTCGCGCCCTCGCCCGCGCCGGCAGCCCCTGCGACGCCCCAAGCCCCTGCTCCCGCGGCCGCCGCGACGCATCAGGTCGTCTCCGGCGACACCGTGTACGCCATCGCCCGGAAGTACGGGACGTCCGTCGATGCCGTCCTCGCGGCGAACGGGCTCACACGCGCCTCGGTGATCTACCCCGGCCAGAACCTCGTCATCAGCGGCTCGGTCGGCGCGCCGACTGCTGCCGCTCCCATAGCGGCCGCGGCGCCGACTCCGGCTCCGGCCCCGGCGTCCGCCGCGTCCCATACCGTCGTCGCAGGCGACACCCTGTTCGGCATCGCGCAGAAGTACGGCACCACCACGCAGGCGCTGTACGCCGCGAACGGTCTCGGGCCGTCGTCGATCATCTACCCGGGCCAGGCCCTCTCCCTCCAGGGCACTCCGCCGACAGCGCCTGCACCGGCCCCGTCGGCGACCCCCTCGGCGGCGGGTGGCCCGCAGACAGCGGTGCTGACGGCCGAGCAGGCCTCGAACGCCGCGCTCATCATCCGCGTCGGCCGCGAGATCGGGGTGTCCGATCGGGCGATCGCGATCGCTCTCGCCACCGGCATGGTCGAGTCGGGTCTGCGAAACCTCGACTGGGGCGACCGCGACTCACTCGGCATCTTCCAGCAGCGTCCGAGCACCGGCTGGGGAACGCCGGCCCAGATCATGGACGCCGATCGGAGCACTCGCGTGTTCTACGGAGGGCAGAGCGACCCCAACGGCCAGGTGACCCGCGGGCTTCTCGACATCCCCGGCTGGGAGAACATGGCCTTCACCGACGCTGCTCAGGCGGTCCAGATCTCGGCCTATCCGGAGAGGTACGGACAGTGGGAGGCGCAAGCATATGCCTGGCTCGCGCTCCACGGTTGACGATATCCGGGAAAACCCGCAGGTGCGAGGGGTGAGCCGCTCCCCTGTCTTTCAGGCAGTTCTCCATAGAATTCTGACGTGACGACCAATCAGCAGGCCGACCCCCTCATCGGGCGGCTTGTCGACGGCCGGTACCGCGTCCGCGCTCGCATCGCTCGGGGTGGCATGGCGACGGTGTACGTCGCGACCGACCTCCGCCTCGAACGACGCATCGCTCTCAAGGTGATGCACGCGCACCTCAGCGACGACTCCGCTTTCCAGAGCCGCTTCATCCAGGAGGCGAGAGCCGCTGCCCGCCTGGCCGACCCCCATGTCGTGAATGTGTTCGACCAGGGGCAGGATGGCGAACTCGCCTATCTCGTGATGGAGTACCTCCCCGGCATCACGCTGCGTGAGCTCCTCCGCGAGCAGAAACGTCTGACGATCCCGCAGACCATCACGATCATGGACGCGATCCTGGCGGGCCTCTCTGCGGCGCACCGCGCGGGGATCGTACATCGCGATGTGAAGCCGGAGAACGTCCTCCTCGCGGAAGACGGTCGCATCAAGATCGGCGACTTCGGATTGGCACGGGCGACCACCGCGAACACCGCGACCGGACAGCAGCTGCTCGGGACGATCGCCTACCTCGCCCCCGAACTCGTCACGCGCGGCACCGCCGATGCCCGCAGCGACATCTACGCCCTCGGCATCATGCTCTACGAGATGCTGGTCGGCGAACAGCCGTACAAGGGCGAGCAGCCGATGCAGATCGCGTTCCAGCACGCCACGGAATCGGTACCGCGTCCCAGCGTGCGCAATCCTGCCGTGCCGGAGCAGCTCGACGAGCTCGTGCTCTGGGCCACCGAGAAGTCACCGGACGATCGACCGGACGATGCCCAGCAGATGCTCGAGCGCCTGCGGGAGATCGAGCGCGACCTCGGCATCGCCCCGACCGCGGCCAGAGCCACCGCCCCGCAGCACAGCCACGGTGATTCCGGAGACCTCACCAAGGTGATGCCGGGCACCATGCCCCTCGCCGACCCCACGGCTCCCGTCCCTGCGACACTGGACAACGCGACGCTCCTGCGCAGACGCGCATCCAAACGTCGCGCCCGCGGTGCCTTCCTGCTCGCTCTCGTCCTGCTGCTCGCGGTGCTCGCCGGCGGGGTCGGCTGGTGGTTCGGTTCCGGCCCTGGTTCGCTCATCGCCGTACCAGCCGTCGCCGGCGGCACGTACGACGCGGCAGCAGCGACCCTGACCGAAGCCGGGTTCGTCCCCACGCAGAAGGACGAGTTCTCCATCGACATCCCCGCCGGAACGGTGATCGAGACCGATCCGGCCGAGGGCGTGCGCCTCGACAAGGGCGCCTCGGTCTCCGTGATCGTCTCCGCAGGACCGGCGTCCCACACCCTCGATCCGCTGAACGGACGCGCCGAGCAGGATGCGCGCGACTACCTGGCCGGACTCAACGTCAATGTCACGGACACCTCGCTGCTGCTCTTCTCCGACGCCGACGCCGGCATCGTCATCAACGCCTCCGTCACGCCCAGGGCGGGCGGGGAGTCATACATCTGCGGCGACGGGTGCGAGATCTTCGAGGACGACACCGTCGAGCTGTTCGTCTCGGCCGGCGAGTTCCCCGACGTCGCCGGCATGTCGGTCGACAAGGCGACGTCCACCCTCACGGACAAGGGACTCACCGTCACCGCCGACCCGCAGTACGTCTTCAGCGACAGCGTGTCCAAGGATGTGGTGATCGGTGTCGCCGATCGCGCAGAAGAGGGCAACTGGCGGCCGGGAGACAGCGTGCAGCTGATCGTCTCGAAGGGCCCGGAGCTCTTCCCCGTGCCCGACGTCTCGGGCAAGACCCTGAATGAGGCGAAGAAGATCCTCTCGGACAAGGGTTTCAAGTCGACCTACGCCGCCTGGGGAGACCTGCCCGGTTTCGCCGAGATGGCCAAGGTCACCGGCCAGGATCCGGGCTCGGACAAGTCCCTCCCGCGTGGCGGCACCGTGAACCTCTCGATTCAGCTCAGCGGCTGAGAGGCCCTACCCGTTCGGTCGAGCGCTCGCATGTGCGACGAAGAACGAAAAGGAGCCGCCCTCCCCGATGGTCTCGGGGAGGGCGGCTCCTTTTCGTCCCGTGTGGGAGGTCAGCGCTTCTCGAGCTCCTCCGCCACCAGGAAGGCGAGCTCGAGCGACTGCATGTGATTCAGACGCGGGTCGCACAGGCTCTCGTAGCGAGTGGCCAGGGCCGCCTCGTCGATCTGCTCGGACCCGCCGAGGCACTCGGTGACGTCGTCGCCGGTCAGCTCGACGTGGATGCCGCCGGGGAACGTGCCGACCGCGCGGTGCGCTTCGAAGAAGCCCTGCACCTCGTCGACGACGTCGTCGAAGCGACGCGTCTTGTAGCCGGTCGGCGTGGTGATGCCGTTGCCGTGCATCGGGTCGGTGACCCACAACGGCTGGGCGCCGGAGTCACGGACCGCTTCGAGCAGCGGCGGCAGGGCGTCGCGGATCTTGCCCGCTCCCATGCGCGTGATGAAGGTCAGGCGCCCGGGCTCGCGCTCGGGGTCGAGCTTGTCGATCAGCGCGAGGGCGGTCTCGGGCGACGTGGTCGGTCCGAGCTTCACTCCGATGGGATTGCGGATCTTGGAGAAGTAGTCAACGTGCGCACCGTCGAGCTCACGCGTGCGCTCTCCGATCCAGAGGAAGTGGGCGGAGGTGTTGTACGGCGTGTCCGTGCGCGAGTCGATGCGCGTCATCGGACGCTCGTAGTCCATCAGCAGACCCTCGTGCCCGGTGAAGAACTCGACGCGCTTGAGTTCGTCGAAGTCGGCTCCCGCCGCTTCCATGAACTTGATCGCGCGGTCGATCTCCGCCGCCATGCGCTCGTACCGCTGGTTGGCCGGGTTCTGCGCGAAGCCCTTGTTCCAGGAGTGCACCTCGCGGAGATCGGCGAACCCGCCCTGCGTGAAGGCACGGATCAGGTTCAGCGTCGATGCCGCCGTGTGGTAGCCCTGCAGCAGTCGACCGGGATCGGCCGTGCGGGAGCCCTCGGTGAAGTCGTAGCCGTTCACGATGTCGCCGCGGTACGCGGGCAGCGTGACGTCGCCACGGGTCTCGGAGTCGCTCGAGCGCGGCTTCGCGAACTGCCCCGCCATGCGGCCCATCTTGACGATGGGCATCGAGGCGCCGTACGTGAGCACGACCGCCATCTGCAGCACCGTCTTGATGCGGTTGCGGATCTGCTCGGCAGTCGCTCCGGCGAAGGTCTCGGCGCAGTCGCCGCCCTGGAGCAGGAACGCCTGGCCGGACGCCGCGCGCGCGAGCCGGTCGCGAAGGTTGTCGACCTCGCCGGCGAAGACCAGCGGCGGGAGGGTCGCGATCTGCTGGGAGACGTCGGCGACGCGGTCCGCGTCGGGCCACTGCGGCTGCTGCTTGATGGGAAGCGAGCGCCATGCATCAAGGGCTTCGATGTGGTGCGGGAGCATGCGTTCCAGCCTAGTGGTCGCCGGTACCACCGAGATCCGCGTCGGGCCTATGTGACGCGGGTCGGGATCCGGTCCTTGACCGTCGACGCGTAGACGTCTTCGTACTTCTGCTCACCGAGACGCTGGAGCGCCACCATGATCTCGTCCGTGACCGAGCGGAGGATGTACCTATCGTTCTCCATGCCGGCGTATCGGGAGAAGTCGAGCGGCTCCCCGATCACGATTCCGACCCGCACGATGCGGGGCAGTCGCCTTCCGATGGGCATCGCTGTGTCGGTGTCGACCATGATCACCGGCACGACGGGGACCTTCGCCTCGAGCGCCATCCTGGCGATGCCGGTCCGGCCCCGGTACAGCTTGCCGTCGGGGCTACGCGTCCCCTCGGGGTAGATCCCGAGCAGATCGCCCCCGCCCAGCACCTGGAGCCCCGTGTTGAGTGACGCCTCGGAAGCCTTGCCACCCGATCGGTCGATGGGGATCTGCCCGGTGGCCTTCATGAAGAACTTCGTCGCCCACCCTTTGAGGCCCCGACCGGTGAAGTAGTCGCTCTTGGCGAGGAAGGACATCGACCGGTCGATGACCAGTGGAAGGAAGATGGAGTCTGCGAACGAGAGATGATTGCTCGCCAGGATCGCCGCCCCGTTCGCGGGCACGTTGTTCCTCCCCACGATCCACGGGCGGAACACCGCCTTGACCACGGGGCCGATCACCACGTACTTCATCAGCCAGTAGAACATCGTGGTGAAGTCTAGCGCCGCGCCCGGGCTCCGACCGAGCGGTCTCTTCGGCTCTCCCGCTTCCGCGACCCAGTTCCACCTGGAGAGCGACTGGGTTCCATGCCCTAGACTCGATGGAAGTCCGTGCCCGACCGGTACCGAAGGAGCTGCCGTGGTCCAGTTTGAAGTCCCCGCGATCGTCCCCGCCGATCCCGACGCGAACGTCGCCGACCTCCTGGTGAAGCGCGTGGAGGCGACG
>NZ_QOAY01000034.1:70176-88867 GCF_003314775.1 Microbacterium sp. H6
CCGGATCGGGCGTTGTTCTCCGTCCCGGAGGGAGACGGGTGGCGCGACATCTCCGCCGCCGACTTCCAGACCGCGGTGATCGCCCTCGCGAAGGGCTTCGCCGCAGCAGGCATCCAGCCCGGAGAGAAGGTCGGCTTCCTGGCGCGCACCACATACGAGTGGACCCTCGTCGACTTCGCGTTGTTCTATACCGGCGCCGTGATGGTGCCGATCTATGAGACCAGCTCCCCCTCGCAGATCCAGTGGATCCTCGAAGACTCCGGTGCGATCGCGCTCATCGTGGAGTCGCCGGAGCATTTCGCCCGCGTCGACGAGGTGCGCGGCGACCTGCCGCTGCTCCGCGAAGTCTGGCAGCTGCACCTCGGAGCGATCGACACTCTGACGGCCCAGGGCGCGTCGGTGAGCGACTCCGAGATCGAGCGCCGGCGAAACCTCGCTGTCGGTTCCGATATCGCGACGCTCATCTACACCTCGGGGTCCACAGGCCGCCCGAAGGGATGCGTCCTCACGCACAGCAACTTCGTCGAGCTGTCGCGCAACTCGGCGAAGGCACTGGACGAAGTCGTCCAGACGCCCGGCGCATCCACACTCCTCTTCATCACCACCGCGCACGTGTTCGCGCGATTCATCTCGATCCTCGATGTCCACGCCGGAGTGCGCACCGGGCACCAGCCCGACACGCGCCAGCTCCTGCCTGCACTCGGGTCGTTCAAGCCGACCTTCCTCCTCGCCGTGCCGCGCGTCTTCGAGAAGGTCTACAACTCGGCAGAGCAGAAGGCGGAAGCCGGGGGCAAGGGGAAGATCTTCCGCGCCGCCGCCGAGGTCGCGGTCGAGCACTCGAAGCTGCTCGAGGAGGGCAAGCCGATCCCGTTCGGCATGAAGCTCAAGTTCGCGCTGTTCAACAAGCTCGTCTACAGCAAGCTCCGTGAGGCCATGGGCGGCAACGTCGTCTACGCGGTGTCCGGCTCCGCTCCCCTGGGCTCACGACTCGGACACTTCTTCCACAGCCTCGGTGTGGTGATCCTCGAGGGCTACGGCCTGACGGAGACGACGGCCCCCGCGACGGTGAACCTGGCGGACAAGTCGAAGATCGGCACCGTCGGTCCCGCTCTCCCCGGCGTCGGTGTGCGTCTCGCCGACGACGGCGAGATCGAGGTCCGCGGCATCAACGTGTTCAAGGAGTACTGGAACAACCCGGAGGCGACGGCCGACGCCTTCAGCGAAGGCGGCTGGTTCCACACGGGCGACATCGGCAGCTTCGACTCCGAGGGATTCCTGACGATCACCGGCCGCAAGAAGGAGATCATCGTCACCGCCGGCGGCAAGAACGTCGCACCCGCCGCGCTCGAGGACCCGATCCGCGCGAACCCGATCATCGGGCAGGTCGTCGTGGTCGGCGACCAGCGTCCGTTCATCTCGGCCCTGGTGACGCTCGACCCCGAGATGCTCCCGACATGGCTCGCGAACAACGGACTCGAGGGCACGATGTCGCTCGCCGATGCTTCGAAGAACGCGGCGGTGCGCGCGGAGGTGCAGCGTGCGGTCGATGCCGCGAACGGCCGTGTCTCGCGCGCGGAGTCGATCCGCAAGTTCACGATCCTCGACTCCGAGTGGACGGAAGCCTCCGGTCACCTGACGCCGAAGCTCTCGATCAAGCGCAACATCATCATGAACGACTTCGCCGACGAGATCGCCGCGATCTATGACGAGCCCGTCGCCACCACGAACGTGCCGATCGGCGGCTGACCCTGAGCACACGAAGAAGGGCCCCGCAGGTGCGGGGCCCTTCTTCGTGTGCTCATCAGAACCAGGAACTCTCCCGCACCTCCCGCATCGCGATCTTGCGCGTTTCCGGGTCGAGGCGAGTCAGGAAGAGCTTGCCGTCCAGATGATCGGTCTCGTGCTGCAGAGCCTGGGCGAGGAGGCGCTCGCCTTCGAGGACCACCGGGTTGCCGTCGAGGTCGATTCCCTCCACGCGTGCCCATGGATGGCGCTGCGCGTCGTGCCACAGGCCGGGGACCGAGAGGCAGCCCTCCCCCGTCGGCTCGGGCTCGCCGCGGACTTCGGTCAGCACGGGGTTGAGGACATATCCGATGTCACCGTCGATGTTGTAACTGAACGCGCGCAGGGCGACGCCGATCTGAGGCGCGGCCACGCCTGCGCGCCCGGGGAGCTCGACGGTATCGACCAGGTCTGCGACGAGGGCGCGCACTCCGTCGTCGATCTCCTCGATCGGGGCGCAGACCGTGCGCAGGACGGGGTCGCCGAAGATGCGGATCTCGCGGACGGCCATCAGGCGGCCTTCGCCCGGAGGCCCTCGACGAGCAACGCGGCGAGTTCGCGGGCGGCGATCCGTGTCTCCGGCAGGAGGTTGGCGAACACGATCGCCGCTCCCCCGGCGATCTGCGGGTCGTACGGCACGCGGACGACACTCCTGGCCCGCGTGGCGAAGTGCGCCTGCAGTTCGTTCAGACGCACGAGCGGAGCGCCCGGCGTGGACTGATTGAGGACGACGATCGCCTCCCGCGCCTGCTCCGCGTACCCGTTGGTCTCGAGCCACGTGAGCGTCTCGGATGCGAGTCTCGCCTCGTCCACGCTGAGCCCCGAGACGATGACGATCTGATCCGCCAGGTCGAGGGTCGCCGACATCACCGAGTGGACGATCCCCGTCCCCGTGTCGGTGAGGACGAGCGAGTAGTAGTGAGCGGCGACGTCCGCGACGTCGCGGTAGTCGCTGTCGCTGAAGGCCTCAGCGATGCGCGGGTCGGCATCGGAGGCCAGGACGTCGAGGCGTGTCGCGTCACGCGCAACGATCGCGGAGATGTCGTGGTAACCCCTGACGTCGTCGTGGATCCGGACGAGGTCGCGCACCGACTTGCTGTGGTTCGGTCGCACGATACGCTCCGCGAGCGTGCCACGGTCGGGGTTCGCGTCGACCGCGATCACCCGGTCCTCACGCGCATCGGCCAGGGCCATGCCCAGGAGCGCGGTGATCGTGGTCTTGCCCACCCCTCCCTTGCGGGAGAGCACCGGCACGAAGCGCGCTCCGCCCGCGATCGGCGCCGCGATCCGTGCGGAAAGGGCTTTGCGCTCCCGCGCGCGGCGCCCGTCGCCGATGTTGATCCGCCGGCCGGAGACCGCGTACAGCAGATGACTCCACGCTCCCTCAGGCTCGGGCTTGGTGATCTGATGCGGATCGAGCAGTCGGTCTGCCGTCAGCAGATCAGCGGATTCGCGTGAGGATTCGCCCAGCTCATCCAGGCGCTTCGACGTGAGTGTCACGTCCGCGCGACCCGCCGGGCGTGCCGGCTGGGCCACGACGGGCCTCTCTTCGGGGATGGACACGGTGGTCTCCTTCTCAGCGGGTGTCCGCACGGCGGGTGCCGGTGCAGATGCCGTCGTCTCGGTCCGGGCCTGAGCGAGGAAACGCGCCGCAGCCTCTTCCTCGGCAGCCTCTTCCTCGGCAGTCTCTTCTGCGGCAGCCGCTTCCTCGGCAGCACGCTCACGAACGGCGTCGGGAGCGTCGGCGATCGAGTCGCCGGGCTCCTCGTCATCGACGATCACGGCATCGATGACGGCGTCCGCATGCGGACGCGAACCGATCGCTGTCGCATCGATCGCGATCGGCTCGATCACGGGCGAATCGATCACACCGGTGACGACATCGGGCTCTGCGGGCGGCTCCTCCGCCGACGCCGCATCGATCGAGGGTGCCTCGGGCAACGGCTTCGTCTTCGTCTTCGCCGGAAACGCCGTCTCCTGTTCGACGGCAGGCACCGGATCGATCACGAGGTCTCCGATGACCTCGCCGTCGATCACCTCGTCGTCGGCGAGATCGTCGTCCTCGTTCATGGGCAGGGTCACACGGACCTGGGCCGTCCCGCCGAGGATGCCGATACCGGCCGTGTCGAGAGACGCGGCTTCGTCGAGCACCCCCAGCGAGTCGTCCTCGGGGTCGGTGGTGTTCTTCGGTGTCACGATGTCGCTCCAAGCCTGCGCGAGCCCCGGGTGCGCACGGATGCGCGGCCCTCGCCCGCACAAGATTAGTGCGCCGGGCGGATCACGACCAAAAGATCTCCGGCGTCCACCTGCTGCGTCTCGGCGATGGCGTGCCGCTCGATGACACCGTCGACGGGTGCGGTGATGGCCGCCTCCATCTTCATCGCCTCGATGGATGCGACGGGTTCACCGGCGTGCACGGTGGCCCCCACCTCGGCCTTCAACGTGACGACACCGGAGAACGGTGCGGCGACCTGGCCGGGAACCGAGGTGTCCGCCTTCTCCACCTCGATCGCATCGACCTTGACCGCGCGATCACGGACGAACACCGGACGAAGCTGCCCGTTGAGGGTGGTCATGACCGTGCGCATGCCCTTGTCATCCGCGTCGCCGATGGCCTCGAGTCCCACGTAGAGCCGCACGCCCCGGTCGATCTCGACCTGATGCTCCTGGCCGGCGACGAGGCCATAGAGGTAGTCGCTGGTGTCGAGCACCGAGAGGTCGCCGAACAGTTCACGGCGCTCGGCGAACTCCGCACTCGGCGCAGGGAACAGCAGGGTGTTGAGCCGCGCTCTGCGCTCAGAGCTGGTGCCACCGAGCGCTGCTTCATCGTCCGCGGTGATCGCCGTGATCCCGGTGCGCACCGACCGTCCTGCGAGGACCTTGGTACGGAACGGCTCTGGCCATCCGCCGGGAAGGTCGCCGAGTTCACCAGCCATGAATCCGACGACCGAGTCCGGCACGTCGTACTTCTCGGGGTTGGCCTCGAAGTCGGCCGGATCGGCTTTCACCGCCGCGAGATGGAGCGCGAGGTCTCCGACGACCTTCGACGACGGCGTGACCTTGGGCACCCGCCCGAGGATGCGGTCCGCGGCGGCGTACATGTCCTCGATGAGTTCGAAGTCGTCGGCCAGACCGAGTGCCTTCGCCTGCTGCCGGAGGTTGGAGAGCTGGCCGCCGGGGATCTCGTGGTGGTAGACACGGCCCGTGGGTCCGGGCAGTCCCGACTCGAAAGGCGCATACTGGCGACGGACCGCCTCCCAGTACGGCTCCAGGTCGGAGACCGCTCCCAGGGAGATGCCGCTGTCGCGCTCCGTGTGGGAGAGCGCAGCCACCAGGGACGACAGCGAGGGCTGGCTCGTGCTCCCCGAGAGGGGTGCCGATGCGGCGTCCACCGCGTCGACGCCGGCCGCGCTGGCGGCGAGAAGCGTGGCGAGCTGGCCTCCGGGGGTGTCGTGCGTGTGCAGATGCACGGGCAGGTCGAAGCGCTCGCGCAGCGCCGTCACCAGCTTGGCCGCCGCCGCGGGTCGCAGCAGACCAGCCATGTCCTTGATGGCGATGATGTGCGCGCCAGCTTCGACGATCTGATCCGCCAGGCCCAGGTAGTAGTCGAGCGTGTAGAGGTCTTCTGCCGGATCGAGCAGGTCACCGGTGTAGCAGAGCGCGACCTCGGCGACGGCGGTCCCCGTGTTGCGGACGGCCTCGATCGCCGGACGCATCTGCTCGACGTCGTTGAGGGCGTCGAAGATGCGGAAGATGTCCACCCCGCTGGCGGCCGCCTCGGCGACGAACGCCTCGGTCACCGCGGTGGGGTACGGGGTGTATCCGACCGTGTTGCGCCCGCGCAGCAGCATCTGGATCGCCACGTTCGGGAGCGCGGCCCTGAGCTTGTCGAGTCTCTCCCAGGGGTCTTCGCCGAGGAAGCGCAGCGCGACGTCGTATGTCGCCCCTCCCCACGCCTCGACCGACAGCAACTCGGGAGTCAGCCGTGCGAGATAAGGAGCCGCGGCGACGAGGTCCTTCGTGCGCACACGCGTGGCGAGGAGGGACTGATGCGCGTCACGGAAGGTGGTGTCGGTGATCGCCAGCGCCGTCTGCGCACGGAGACTGCGGGCGAAACCCTCCGGTCCCCGTTCGAGAAGCCTCTGGCGAGAGCCCGGAGCCGGCTCGGTCGTCAGATCGACGGAAGGAAGCTTGGCGACCGGATCGATGACGCCGGGGTGTGCACCGTGCGGCTTGTTCACCGTGACGTCGACCAGCCAGTTGAGCAGCTTCGTTCCACGGTCCTTCGAAACCCGGCCACGCAGCAGCTCTGGACGCTCATCGATGAAGGACGTGCTGACGTCACCAGCGATGAACGCGTCATCTTCCAGGAGAGCCTGGAGGAAGGGGATGTTGGTGGAGACACCCCGGATGCGGAACTCCGCGAGCGCTCGACGTGCGCGGGCGACCGCCGCAGGGAAGTCACGACCGCGGCACGTGAGCTTCGCGAGCATCGAGTCGAAGTGAGGGCTGATCTGTGCGCCCTGGTGCACCGTGCCGCCGTCGAGACGGATGCCGGCGCCTCCCGGCGAGCGGTAGGTGGTGATCTTGCCGGTGTCAGGACGGAATCCCTGAGTGGGATCCTCCGTCGTGATCCGGCATTGGAGCGCCGCTCCGCGCAGGTGCAGATTCTGCTGCTGCAGACCGAGGTCGGCGAGGGTCTGGCCGGAGGCGATGCGCATCTGGCTCTGCACGAGGTCGACGTCGGTGACCTCCTCTGTGACCGTGTGCTCGACCTGGATGCGCGGATTCATCTCGATGAAGACGACCTCGCCCGTGCGCTCCCCCGCGGTCTCCAGCAGGAACTCGACGGTTCCCGCGTTCTCGTAGCCGATCGACCGGGCGAAGGCCACGGCGTAGCCGTGCAGCGCCGTCCGCACGCTGTCGTCGAGGTTCGGCGCCGGAGCGATCTCCACGACCTTCTGGTGGCGCCGCTGCACCGAACAGTCGCGCTCGAACAGGTGGACCGTCTCACCCGTCTTGTCGGCGAGGATCTGCACCTCGATGTGCCGAGGGCGCACGACCGCCTGCTCGAGGAACATCCGGGCGTCCCCGAACGCGCTCGCAGCTTCCCGCATCGCCTCCGCGAGAGCGGGCGCGAGATCACCTGCCGTCTCGACACGACGCATCCCGCGGCCTCCACCACCGGCCACGGCCTTGGCGAACAGCGGGAAGCCGATCTCCGCCGACTGGGCGACGAGTGCATCGACGTCGTCGGAGGCTTCTGTGGATCGCAGCACCGGCACTCCGGCCTCGACCGCGTGCCGCTTCGCCTCGACCTTGTTCCCCGCCATCTCGAGCACATTCGAGGGTGGGCCGATGAACACGATGCCGTTCGCTGCGGCCTTCTCGGCGAGCTCCGGGTTCTCGGAGAGGAACCCGTACCCGGGGTAGATCGCATCGGCGCCGGACTCCAGCGCGACCCGGATGATCTCGTCGACGTCGAGGTAGGCGCGGACGGGATGACCGCGTTCGCCGATCTCATAGGCCTCATCGGCCTTCAGCCGATGCACGGAGCCGCGATCTTCGTAAGGGAACACCGCGACGGTGCGCGCTCCCACTTCGACTGCCGCACGGAAGGCGCGGATCGCGATCTCGCCGCGATTCGCCACAAGGATCTTCTGGAACATGCACACCTCTGGAAGCTCGATGCGCAGCTTTTTCGATGCGCATGGGGCGGGGCTGAGTGTTCCCCCAGCCTAGGGGAAGGTAACGTTGTCTCCGTGCACGTACTCAGCGTCAGCTCTCTCAAGGGAGGCGTCGGCAAGACGACCGTGACACTCGGGCTGGCCTCAGCGGCTTTCGCCCGAGGAGTCCGGACGCTCGTCGTCGACCTCGACCCGCAGTCCGACGTCTCCACCGGGATGGACATCCAGGTGGCCGGACGACTCAACATCGCCGATGTCCTGGCGAACCCGAAGGAGAAGGTCGTCCGTCAGGCGATCACGTCCAGCGGGTGGGCGAAGGTGCACCCCGGGACGATCGATGTCCTCATCGGCAGTCCCTCCGCGATCAATTTCGACGGCCCGCACCCGAGCGTGCGCGACGTGTGGAAGCTGGAGGAGGCTCTCGCATCCGTCGAGTCCGAGTACGACCTCGTGCTCGTCGACTGCGCACCGTCGCTGAATGCCCTGACCCGCACGGCGTGGGCGGCGAGCGACCGCGTCATGGTCGTCACCGAGCCCGGCCTCTTCTCCGTCGCCGCAGCCGACCGTGCCCTCCGCGCGATCGAGGAGATCCGCCGCGGTCTCTCGCCGCGACTCCAGCCGCTCGGCATCGTGGTGAACCGCGTGCGTCCGCAGTCCATCGAGCACCAGTTCCGCATCAAGGAGCTCCGCGACATGTTCGGCCCTCTCGTGCTCTCCCCCCAGCTTCCGGAACGCACGTCTCTGCAGCAGGCGCAGGGCGCCGCCAAGCCCCTGCACATCTGGCCGGGCGACTCCGCTCAGGAACTCGCCGCCGACTTCGACCAGCTGCTCGACCGCATCATCCGCACCGGACGCATCGCCGTGCCCGAGAGCGGTCAGCAGAGCTGACACGTCCGACGCATACAGCGAAACGGCCGCCCTCTTCGAGGACGGCCGTTTTCTGTCTGTGGGTGAGGCGCTGTATCACGCCGAGCGCTTGGTCCGGCGCGCCGACAGCTCGTCGACCGGGTCGGGCGCCGTCGCGTCGAAGGAGACGAGCGTCGACTCCACCTCGCGGAGGACCTTGCCGACGGCGATGCCGAACACACCCTGCCCGCGGCTGACGAGGTCGATGACCTCGTCGTTCGACGTGCAGAGGTAGACCGAGGCTCCGTCGCTCATGAGCGTGGTTCCGGCCAGGTCGCGGATACCGGCACGCCGGAGCTCTTCGACGGCCGTGCGGATCTGCTGCAGCGAGATGCCGGTGTCGAGAAGGCTCTTCACCAGCTTGAGGACGAGGATGTCACGGAAGCCGTAGAGACGCTGCGAGCCGGAGCCGTTCGCGCCGCGCACGGTGGGCTCGACCAGCTCGGTGCGCGCCCAGTAGTCGAGCTGACGGTAGGTGATACCGGCGGCACGCGCTGCGACCGCACCACGGTAGCCGACCTCGTCATCCATGGCCGGGAGTCCGTCGGTGAAGAGGAGTTCGGGTACGAACCGCGGGTCGCCTGCGAGCTCATCCGCATTCATCTGAAATCCTCTCTGGAACGGTTTCTTCCACGGTAGAGCAGTGCCAGGGCACCGGCAATCACATCCGTGAGGCCGCGAAGGTGTGTCGCAATCAGTTCGTTACGAAAGCACGCGCGAGAGCGCATCCTTGACGAAGAGCGATCGCACCTCGTCGATGCGCGAGGCCAGTTCGGGGGCGAGTTCGCTGGCCTTCGCCCGTGACGCGGCGTCGGTCCGGCGCAGCAGCGCGGACATGGCGGATTCGATCAGGGCGACCTCACGTTCGGCGCCCTGACGCAGCGAGCGCAGGTGCCGTGGCTCGATGCCGTGGCGGTCGAGCGCGACCAGGCCGCGCAGCAGCGTCACGGTCGCCTCGGGATAGCTCTCCTGCGCGGTGATGACCCCTGTGCTGATCGCGTCGTTGAGAAGCTGCGGTCCCGCTCCCGCCGCGGCGAGGAGTTCGTCTCGGCGATAGCGACGGGGCGACGGGGCGATGGACGGCGGTGGCAGCAGCGGGGTCGAGTCCCCGGCGGCATCGGCCTCGTCGAGTTGCTCGCGGATCACGCTCAACGGAAGGTAGTGATCGCGCTGCAGGGTGAGCCCGAGACGGAGACGCTCGATGTCGGACGCCGAGAACTTCCGGTAGCCGGAGTCCGTGCGAGAAGGACTGACGATGCCCTGCACCTCGAGGAACCGCAGTTTGCTGGAGGTCAGGTCGGGAAACTCCGGGGTGAGCCTCGCGAGCACCTGACCGATACTCAGCAGGCCCGCGGACGCAGAGCGTTCGCGGGCGGGAGAGGCCGCCATCAGGCGTTCGCCGCCTGGCGGTCCTGCGGGGAGGCGAAGAAGTTCAGACGGAACTTGCCGACGCGGAGTTCGGAGCCGTCAGCCAGAGTGCTGCGGTCGACGCGCTCACCGTTGACATAGGTGCCGTTGAGCGAGCGCTGGTCGATGATCTCGAACGTCGATCCCGTGCGGGTGATCTCCGCATGCCGACGGGAGACGGTCACATCGTCGAAGAAGATGTCGGCCTCGGGGTGGCGACCCACGGTCGTCACATCGGTGTCGAGGAGGTACCGCGCCCCGGCGAGAGCGCCGGAACGGACCAGCAGAAGAGCCGATCCTGCAGGCAGCGCGGCGATGGCCGTCTGCTCGACGTCGGTGAGCTCCACACCGAACGGCACGAAGGACAGATCGGAATCGTGTCCGAACGTCTGCGTCACGTCGTGTCTCTGCTCACCGGAACGGTGGATCGCGGCTTCTCCGGCCGGTCGGCTGTCGCTGTCAGTCACTGTGCCCTCCTGGTTGTCCAGACTAACGGATGCCGAGGGGCTCGCGGGAGGGCGCATCCACACTCAGCCGTCCCATACCGAGGATTCATAGGCTGTACTCGTGAAGACCAAAGCTCTGAGCCGCTCGGCCGCACCGATCGCCCTCGCCACGACCCTGCTCGCCGCCTTCCTCGTGTTCCTCTCCCCGCTGTCGGCCTCGGCGCACGACGCGCTCGTCTCGTCGTCACCGGCAGCCGACGAGTCGGTCGAGACGGTCCCCGACACGCTGACCCTCACCTTCAGCGCGAAGCTGATCGGCGGCGAGGGCGCGACCGAGGTCGTCGTGACCGACCCCGCGGGGAACCCGATCACGGACGGGCCGGCGACGGTCGACGGTGCGATCGTCACGCAGCCCCTGCAGGGCGCGGGACCGGCCGGTGCCTATCACGTGATCTGGAAGGTCGTGTCGAGCGACGGGCACCCCACCTCCGGCGAGTACTCCTTCACCGTGACCGTGGGGGACGAAGGAGCCGCCACGGAGGAGCCCAGCGCCGCACCGACGACGGCCGCGCCGACCGCGGAGCAGACGGCATCCCCCGAGGTGACGAGCACGCCGACCGCGAACGCGGATGACGAGGCGGGTGGATCGGCGGCGATCTGGATCGTCGCGATCCTCGCTGTGCTCGTGGTCGCCGGCGTGGTCGTCTGGATCGTCATGAGCCGCCGCCGAGGCGCGGCCGCGACCGATTCCGACACCCCGTCGGAGCGATAGGCTTAAGGCATGCCACACTACGACGTCGTCATCCTTGGTGCAGGTCCTGGCGGATACGTCGCTGCGGTTCGCAGCGCGCAGCTCGGTCTCTCCACCGCCATCATCGAGGAGAAGTACTGGGGTGGTGTCTGCCTCAACGTCGGCTGCATCCCCTCCAAGGCGCTCCTGAAGAACGCGGAGCTCGCGCACACCCTGAACCACAAGGCCGACTTCTTCGGGATCTCCGGCGAGTTCACGATCGACTTCGGCAAGGCGTTCGACCGCAGCCGCGAGGTCGCGGAGGGTCGCGTCAAGGGCATCCACTTCCTGATGAAGAAGAACAAGGTGACCGAGTACAACGGTCGCGGCACCTTCACCGGCCCCAAGGCGATCTCGGTCGCCAAGGCCGACGGCTCCACCGAAGAGGTCACGTTCGACAACGTGATCATCGCCACCGGCTCCAAGGTGCGTCTGCTCCCCGGCGTCACGCTCAGCGAGAACGTCGTCACCTACGAAGAGCAGATCATGACCCGGGACCTGCCCGAGTCGATCGTCATCGTCGGCGCCGGCGCCATCGGCATGGAGTTCGCCTACGTCCTGACGAACTACGGCGTCAAGGTGACCATCATCGAGTTCCTCGACCGCGCACTCCCCAACGAGGATGCGGACGTGTCGAAGGAGATCACGAAGCAGTACAAGAACTACGGCGTCGACATCCTCACCTCGACCAAGGTCGAGTCGGTCGTCGACAACGGCTCGTCCGTCACCGTCACCTACACCGGCAAGGACGGACAGCAGTCGTCGATCGAGGCCGGCAAGGTTCTCATGTCGGTCGGGTTCGCCCCGAACATCGAGGGCTTCGGCCTGGAGAAGACCGGCGTGAAGCTGACCGAGCGCGGCGCGATCGACATCGACGACCACATGCGCACCAATGTGGAGGGCATCTACGCGATCGGCGATGTGACCGCCAAGCTGCAGCTCGCCCACGTGGCCGAGGCCCAGGGTGTGGTCGCGGCCGAGACCATCGGCGGCGCCGAGACCCAGACGCTGGGCGACTACCGCATGATGCCGCGTGCGACGTTCTGCTCCCCGCAGGTCGCCTCGTTCGGCCTCACCGAGCAGCAGGCCAAGGACGAGGGACGCGAGATCAAGGTCGCGACCTTCCCGTTCATGGCGAACGGCAAGGCACACGGCCTCGGCGAGCCGGTCGGCTTCGTCAAGCTGATCGCCGACGCCGAGCACCTCGAGCTCATCGGCGCGCACATGATCGGCCCCGATGTGTCGGAGCTCCTCCCCGAGCTGACGCTCGCACAGAAGTGGGACCTCACGGCTCTCGAGCTGGCCCGCAACGTGCACACGCACCCGACGCTGTCGGAGGCGCTGCAGGAGGGCTTCCACGGCCTCGCAGGCCACATGATCAACTTCTGATCGAGACTCCGCAGAAGGCCCGGTCCGCGCACAGCGGACCGGGCCTTCTGCATCCCGGAGCCGGCGTCAGATCCCGCGCATCGTGAGCAGACCCGTCGTCCAGCCCCGCAACGGCGCCGAACCGAGGGCGCGCATCACCAGCTCCCTGCCCTGCACGACCGCAGCCGGCGCCGGCGCGCCCATCGACATGTAGAACCTCGAGCGTCGTCCGGCCATGGCGGCAGCCCGGCGCACGCGATGGTCGTAGGCGGCGAGGTCGGGAACCCGTGTCGGGAGGGAACGGACGAGCTGCTCGGCGAGGCGCACGGCGTCGGCCCACCCCAGGTTCATCCCCTGCCCTCCGATCGGGCTGACCTCGTGCGCGGCATCGCCCAGGAGCACGGCCCTCCCCCGATGCACCCGTGTGGCCATGTGCTGCGCGGCGACGAACGACGCCGGTTGCGCGCCCACCGGGAGCTCGAGGTCGATCCCGGTGCGCTGCCGGACGGCCGTGCGGAAGCCCGCTGCGGAACCGACCCCCTCGTCCCCCTCCCTCACCACCCATCGGCGCCGCCCACCCGGCAGCGGGAAGCACTCGACGAGTCCATCCGGCTCGCAGTGCAGGATCGCGCGGTCATCCGGAGTCTCGTCGTGCACGTCGAGCATCGAATACGACCCGCGCCCCGGCCGAGGACGCCAGCCGATCCGCAGGTCACCGCGCAGTCGGCTCCGCACCCCGTCGGCGACCACCACCATCGATGCGGTGACCTCGCGTGATCCTTCGATCGTCTCCGTCGCGACGACGACCTCGTCATTGGTCTGGCGCACCTCGCGCACCTCGCAGCCGACGACCAGAGCGTCGGGAGCGAGCGCGCGCAGACGGGCGCGCAGCACCGCATCCGTGTGAGGTTGCGGAAGCACCAGGACCGGGCGGTCGCGGTCGAAGGTCAGCGTCGCCAGAGTCCGCCGACGGCTACGCACCTCGCCGCCCGCGAGTCGCAGCGCCTCCGCCCGCACCTCGCCGCCGACCCCTGCCGCGTCCAGGGCATCCAGGCCGGGACGGTGGATGCCGATGGCTCTGGTCCGGTCGTCGGTCCCCGTCCGCCGCTCGCAGATCGTCACCCGCAGCCCCTCCTGCGCCAACAGACAGGCCAGCAGCAGACCGACAGGACCCGCACCGACGATCAGGACGTCATGTTCGGGCATGCGCTCCCACCCACCGCAGCTCCAGTCGAGAGGGCACGCCGCCGCGGACGACCCATCCGGGAGGAGCGATCGCCCTGAGCTCGGCCGTCGTGTACGAGCGGCGGATGCTGATGAGACCGTCCTCACGGATGAACGAGTCCGCGAGGAGGGTGCTCGAGATCGTCCAGGTGGCCGCGGAGAACAGCGCATGAGCGGTGCGGCTCCGGGCGATGTCACGGTGCGAGACCATCCCGCCGGGAGCGACGAGCCGCACGGAGTCGTCGAGCACCGTCCGCAGCTCGGCATCGTCGAGATGATGCAGCACGTGATTGGACAGCACCATGTCGTAGATCTCTCCCGCAGCCACCAGCTCGGTCGTGAGGGCACGACGGTAGCGGATGCCCGCGCCGCGATCGTGCGCCGATGCCCAGCGGATCGCCCGCACGTCGGCGTCGAGCGCGGTGACCTCTGCATCGAAGCCGTCCCGACGCAGTCTCCAGGCGAGCAGCCGACAGAGATCTCCCCCACCCGCACCGACGTCGAGGATACGCAAGGCGCGCGACTGCTCCCTGGCGTGCGCGGCCCGTGGCCGGACGTCACGCCGGTAGAGGCTACCCGGGCGGGAGACCAGAGCGTTCACGAACCCGAACCGCCCATAGGTCCGGGCCAGCATCCGTGCATCGGCGTCCGGGTCGTCCATCAACTCGCGGGTGTCGACGTCCCGCGTCGTGAGAGGCCGGGTCATGAACGAGGCGGTGCCACGACGGTCATCAGCGCGCTCTCGGCGGTCAGCCCCGGCCCGAAAGCCATCGCGGAGACGCGGTCACCGGCACGGGCACCCTCCTCCTCGAGGATCCGTTTCAGGATGAACAGCACGGTCGCGCTGGACATGTTGCCGTTGTTCCGCAGCACCTCCCTGGCCGGGTGCAGTTGAGCGTCGCTGAGGTTCAGCCGCTCCTGCACCTTGTCGAGGATGCTGCGTCCGCCCGGATGGATGGCCCAATGCTGCACGGCTTCCCCCACGCCGCCGCCTTCGAAGGCCTGCCCGAGGTCCTCTTCCGGACTGTACAGCGGCCGGAGCGCACCGATGATGGTCTCGCCGATGATCTGCGGGACGGCCGTGGAGAGGATCATCTCGAAACCGGTGTCTCCGATCGTCCAGGCCATGTCCTTCTCGCCCTCCGGCGCGATCGCGGTGTGGAAGCGATCCAGGCGCAGGGCGGGAACCGGGGAGGGAAGGTCGCGTGCCGTGACGATTCCGGCGGCCGCACCGTCGGCGAACAGCGAAGACGCGACGATCGTGTCGGGGTTCTCCGAGGTGCGAAGGTGAAGGGTGCACAGTTCGACGCTCACGACCAGGACGACCGCGTTCTCGTCCGCGGCGCAGAACTGACTCGCGGCCCGGAGCGCCGGCATCGACGCATAGCAGCCCATGAATCCGAAGTGGAAGCGCTGCACGGCATCGGGGAGGCCGAGCGCGCGCACGATCTCGTACTCGGGACCAGGGGCGTGGAACCCGGTGCAGGAGACCGTGATGACGTGTGTCACATCGGCGGGGCGGAGGTCGGGGTCGGCGTCGATCGCCCGCCGCGCGGCCTCGACGAAGAGCACGGTGGCCTCACGGGTGTAGAAGTCGTTGCGCGCTTTCGTGCCCGGAGCGAGCAGCATGCCCGTTCGGCGGTCGAAGAAGACGGGGTCGGTGACGTCCGAATCGGGTGACAGCTCATCGATCACCGTGTGGCGGGTGTCGATGCCCGAGACGTTGAACGAGGTCGTGACGATCCGTTGCGCGAGTCTTCCCAGGTCGGGCTGCTGTGCGAAGACGTCACGCACCTGCTCCTGCACGAGAACGGTGTCGGGGACGATCGTCTGCAGCGATCGAAGCACAGGCGTTCGGCTCATGGTGTCACTCAAGCACTGCGCACCGCTCGGGGGGAAGGGGTTGCGCCCGAGCGCTGTCCGCCCTAGACGCCGAGAGCTCTGGCGAGCTTCGACCCCGACGCCGACTCCGTGCCTCCGGCAGCAGCCACCGCCTGCTCCACCGCGTCGAAGAACGCGGTGCGTCCCGCCTCATCGGTGGGCGCGGCTGGACCGAGTTCCATCTCCCATTCACGCCATTCGCGCGTCACGTTCCCGCGCAGATCGGTCGCTCGCACCCGATCGTCGACGAACTCGGCGACCACCCCGTGCGGGCCGCTGAGCAGATAGGCGGTGCGGTCGTTCTCGATCCGGGCGAGCGGGGTGAGCGGAGCTGTCGTCCATTCGGAGATGGTCTCGGCCACGGCGGGAGGGAGCGTGTCGCCCTCTCCCAGCGGCCAGCCGAGTTCGAGTCGACCGTCTCCCTGTCGCGGGCCCTTCACGTGCCAGCCCTCGTCGGGGCCGCCGGTGCGACGACGCAGCGCCACTCCGGCACGCGAGAGAGTGCCGTCAGCGGTGTCGAAGTACCGGGCGTCCAGGGCGCGGACCTCTCCGGTGCTGACCGCCTCGACGCCGGGGATCCTCTCCCACCGGGGCAACGGGGTCTCGAGGTCGACGTCGTACTTGCGCTCGACCTCGACCGTGCGGGACGGCTCAGTCATCCTCGAGGGTGAGGTCCTCGAGCGACTCCTCGAACCAGTAGTCGACCTCGGTGGGACCGTCGCCCTCTCCGGTGTTCTGCGGTTCGCCGCGGCGGTTGTACACCACCTGCGTCTCGCTGTAGGGGACGATCAGCTTGTCGTCCGCGTCGCCGAGGGGGATGATCTGCCCGTCGAGCGGGCCGCCGTGAAGTCGTGCGAGTGCCATGTGCTCAGGGTAGCCCCGTCGTCGCGGAATGCGGGCGAGGCGTGCGGGTTCAGCCGAAGGCGACTCCGAGCAGGGCGCCGGCGATCATCCAGGGCCCGAAGGCGATGCGGGTCGCTCCGTCGGCTCTGCGCAGCAGGATGAGCACCAGCGCATAGAGCGCGCCCAGCACGAATGCCGAGGCCGCCCCGATCATCAGCGCCTGCCAGCCGTGCCATCCCAGCACCAGGCCGATGACGGCGGCGAGCTTCACGTCTCCCCCGCCCATCCCCGCGCGGCTGACCATCCGCAGCACGGCATAGAAACCACCGAGGACCACAAGGCCGATAGCGGCGCGCACGGACGACGCCCACTGCCCTGCGGCGAGAGCATCGATCGACACGAGCACCAGGAGGACACCGAGCGTCGGCATCACGATCCGATCGGGGAGACGGTGAGTGCGGGCGTCGATCACGATGAGCCAGCCTCCGACACCGATCAAGGCAGCATGCACGAGCGCGATGAGCGTGAGCCGGATGTCCATCCCGGCAGGTTAGGAGATCGAGGGAGCACTCTCCGACAGCCTGTGGACAACCCCCTGGCGAATGTCCGATGTACGAACTATCGTCGATCAGACGACTTGTTATATTAGAATATATCTTCGAGAAAGGATGCAGGTGATCGGGCTCGACGCAATCGCCTCGCTCTCCCCCACGGGCGACTCCCGTGCGGGAGAAGTGCTGCGGCTGCGTCGCGAGATCAGCCGGATGCAACGACGGCGCAGCGAACAGGCGCTGCTGCCCCTCGACCCTGCTTTCGCCTCACTCCTTCCGGAAGGGGGACTGCAGACCGGCACCTCCTACTCCGTGTCCCCTTCACCCAGCCTCGTCCTCGCGCTGCTCGGCGCCGCGTCGCAGAAGGGGCTGTGGTGCGCCGTGGTCGGCATGCCGACCCTCGGCGTGGAAGCCGCAGCCGCATTCGGCATCGACCTCGCCCGCCTGATCCTCGTACCGACGCCGGGAGATCGCTGGCTCGCCGCGACATCCGCTCTGGCCGAGGTCGTGCCCCTGATCGTCGTCTCCCCCGGCTCACGCGCACGAGACGCCGATGTCGCCCGGTTGAGCGCTCGTCTGCGCGATCGCGGTTGCACACTCCTCGTCACCGAGACACCGGGGGCGGAGCGCTGGCCACAGAGCGAAGGAACCATACGCCTGCATGACCCGCACTGGCACGGACTCGGCGCCGGATGGGGACTGCTCTCGGACTGCACGGTCACGGTGACCGCCCGGACACGGCACAGCCCTCGTCCGTCGAGCGTGCGCGTGCAGCTGCCAGGAGGACATGGTGCGGTCGAGACCGTCGGAGCCGAGCTCACCGCGCTGCCGGCGCTCGCTCCGGAGACCGCCATATCGAGCGGATCCCCGCCACCTGAGCTCCTGCGATGGGCGGAAGCCGGATGAAAAGCCCGCTCCGTGTGCTGGTGCTGTGGTTCCCCGATTGGCCGATGCGGGCGGCGCTCGGCATCGCTCCCCCGCACCCGCCCACCGCCCTGGTGCAGGCGAACACGATCGTCGCCTGCACCGCGTCCGCCAGGGAGCACGGTGTGCGCACCGGTCAGCGCCGCAGGATCGCGCAGGGGCACCTCGCCTCTTTGCGCGTGCTCTCCCACGACCCCGACCGCGACGAGCGGGCCTTCCTGCCGGTGCTGCACCTGATCGAGAAGCATGCGCCAGGGGTCACGCTGCTGCGACCGGGACTCGCGATCCTCCGCGCCAGAGGCATCTCCCGCTATCACGGAGGAGAGGCGGAAGCCGCCGAAGCCCTCACCGCCGTCCTGGCCGATGCAGGGTTCCCCGAGGTGCGGGTCGGCGTCGCCGACGGCCCGTTCACGGCTGAGATCGCGGCGCGCGGCACCGCACCCTGCACTGTGGTGCCGCAGGGGGCGTCCGGAGAGTTCCTGGCACCGTATCCCGTCCAGGTGCTGCGCGACGAGCAGATCGCCGGACTCCTCGTCAGGCTCGGCGTGCGCACGCTCGGTGAATTCGCATCCCTCACCGCGCTCGACGTGCGCGACCGTTTCGGCGAGCACGGCGCCCGCTTGCACGCCCTCGCCGCCGGTGCCGACTCCCGTCCGCTGACGCCGCGCCCGCCCGATCCGGAGCTGGTGCGGGCCATCGAGTTCGACTCCCCGCTGGGGGGAACGGACCAGGTGGCCTTCGCGGTGCGTCAGACGGCGGACGCGGTGATGCTCGCTCTGGGCGACGCCTCCCTCGTCTGCACGGAGGTGCGGATCGATCTGACCGACGACAACGGCGCCGTCTTCTCCCGGTCCTGGCTGCATCCGACCTGTTTCGACGCCT
>NZ_QOAY01000034.1:88903-90547 GCF_003314775.1 Microbacterium sp. H6
CGACCTCGTCGACCGGGTGCGCTGGCAGCTGGAATCCCTGGCCGCGCAGTCCGCGAAGGAGCCGGTCGACGAGGCGCGGGCGTTCGGCGGCATCGTGGCGGTGCGGATCGTCCCCGCGGCCGTGGACGATGCCGCGCACCACCAGCCGGGGCTCTTCGGCTCCGGCACGGATGAACGTCTGCACCATGCGGTCTCGCGCGTGCAGACCATGCTGGGCCATCAGGGCGTGGTCACCGCCGCCGTCGCCGGTGGTCGCTGGCTCGCGGATCGCCAGGTGCTCACCCCGTGGGGAGAGCGCACCGTCCCGCCCCGCGACCCCGGCTCCCCGTGGCCGGGGAGCCTTCCCGACCCCCTGCCGGCCGAGGTCTTCCGACCGCCGAGACCCATCGGCGTGGTCGCTGCGGACGAGAGCACCATCAGCGTCGATGAGCGGGGTTCGCTCTCGAACGACCCCGCCCGCATCGACGGATCCGCCGTGCAGGCCTGGGCAGGACCCTGGCCCGTGCACGAACGACGCTGGGCGCCAGGGGGCGGGAAGCGGGGACACCGGCTCCAGATCGTCGACGACGACGACCGTGCGTGGTTGGTGTTCTGCACCGGCGAGCGCTGGTGGGCCGAGGGGAGGTACCGCTGATGGGCTGGCACAATCCGCCGCTGTCCTGGAACGATCTGGAGCGCACCCTCAGCGGCGAGGAGTCGCGCCCCCCGGTCGCCGAGCCCCGAGGGCAGCGGAGGGATCCGGGACCGGTGAGCCGCCGACGCAAGCGCACTCCCCCCGTCGCCGTCCCCCGCCCCGCGGACGCGGTCCCCTACGCCGAGCTGCACGCTCATTCGTCGTACTCGTTCCTCGACGGGGCGTCGTCCCCCGAAGACCTCCTCGCCGAGGCCGAGCGACTCGGCCTGACCGCTCTCGCCCTCACCGACCACGACGGCTTCTACGGAGCCGCGCGCTTCGCCGAGGTGGCCGATCTCATGGAGAGCCCGCTGCAGACGGTGTTCGGGGCAGAGCTGTCGCTCGACCTGCCGGCGCCGCAACGGGGTTCCGCGGATCCCGCAGGCGAGCACCTGCTGGTCCTCGCCCGAGGCATGGAGGGATACCACCGACTCTCGGGGGCGATCACTTCTGCGCAGCTGCGGGGAGGTGAGAAGGGGCGCCCGGTCTACGACCTGGACGATCTCGTGGCACGCGCGGACGGGCACTGGACGATCCTGACCGGATGTCGGAAGGGCGCCGTGCGTCGCGGACTCGAAGCGGGGGACGCGGGCACGCCGCTGGGGTCGCTCGTCGACCTGTTCGGAAGCGACAACGTCGTCGTCGAGCTCTTCGATCACGGCGACCCCCTCGACACTCGACGCAACGACGCTCTCGCCGACCTGGCGCGTCGGATGCGGCTGCCGGTGGTCGCGACCAACAACGTGCACTACGCCACACCGGCACAGGCGCCGCTCGCCGAGGCCGTGGCCGCGGTCCGCGCGGTGCGCAGCATGGACGAGCTCGACGGCTGGCTGCCCGCGCACGGAGGGGCGCATCTGCGCAGCGGTGCGGAGATGGCGGCGCGCTTCCAGCGGCACCCCGGGGCGATCTCGTACGGGCTCGAGCTGGCCGCGACCTCGGCCTTCCCGCTTCGCCTGGCTCGACCGGCC
>NZ_QOAY01000034.1:90658-94715 GCF_003314775.1 Microbacterium sp. H6
CACCTGGTGTGGGAGGCCGTGCCGTCGAAGTATCCACGACTGGACGATGACGGCCGGCACCGGATCGCCCGCGAGCTCGACGTGATCGAGGAGAAGGACTTCCCGGGGTACTTCCTGATCGTGCACGGCATCGTCGCGGAGGCCCGGAGGCGCGGCATCCTCTGCCAGGGCAGGGGGTCGGCTGCGGCGAGCGCGGTCTGCTACCTGCTGGGCATCACCGCGGTCGATCCGATCCTCTACCGTCTGCCCTTCGAGCGGTTCCTCGCGACCACGCGGACGGAGGAGCCGGACATCGACGTCGACTTCGACTCCGACCGCCGTGAGGAGATCATCCAGTGGGTGTACGCGGAGTACGGGAGGGAGCGGGCTGCCCAGGTGGCGAACGTCATCCAGTACCGCCCCAAGAATGCGGTGCGCGACATGGCCAGGGCTCTCGGCCACTCCCCGGGCCAGCAGGATGCCTGGTCCCGCCAGGTCGACGGCTGGGGAGCGGGACTGGAACCCGCAGAGGGGCACGACATCCCCGAGAACGTGCTCGCCTACGCCGGAGAGCTGCTGAAGGCGCCTCGACATCTCGGCATCCATTCCGGGGGCATGGTGCTCACCGCGCGCCCCGTCGGAGAGGTCGTTCCTGTGGAGCACGCCCGCATGGAGAACCGCACGGTCATCCAGTGGGACAAGGACGATGCCGCCTTCATGGGGTTGGTGAAGTTCGATCTGCTGGGACTCGGGATGCTCGCCGCCCTCCAGCACTGCTTCGACCTGATCCGGGAGACCACGGGTGAGGAGTGGACGCTCGAGACGATCCCGAAGGAGGAGGCCGGCGTCTACGACATGCTCTGCCGCGCGGACTCGATCGGCGTCTTCCAGGTGGAGTCCCGTGCTCAGATAGGGCTGCTCCCCCGCCTGCAACCGCGGAGCTTCTACGACCTCGCCATCCAGATCGCCCTCATCCGGCCCGGCCCCATCCAGGGCGGGGCCGTGCACCCGTTCGTCCGGCGCAAGATGGCGAAGGACCGCGTCGACGAGGAGAACCGGGAACGGGGGTCTCGGGGAGAACCGCCGGTGGAGTTCACCATCCCCTACCCGCACAGCGATCTGGAGGACATCCTGAAGCGCACGCTGGGCATCCCGATCTTCCAGGAACAGCTCATCCAGATGGCCACCGCCGTGGGCGACTGCACAGCGGACGAAGCCGATCTGCTGCGCCGGGCCATGGGCTCCAAACGGGGCCTCGAGAGGATCGAGAAGGTCAGGGACAAGCTTTATGCGGGGATGGCGAGGCGCGGGCTCGTCGACGAGGCGGCGGATCGTATCTATGCGCAGATCCAGGCGTTCTCCAACTTCGGTTTCGCCGAATCGCACTCGCTGTCGTTCGCACTCCTCGTCTATGCCAGCTCCTGGTTGAAGCTGCACTACCCCGCCGCGTTCCTCGCGGGACTCCTGCGCTCGCAGCCCATGGGCTTCTACTCCGCCGCGACCCTGACCGCGGATGCCCGACGGCACGGAGTGGAGGTGCGCCGCCCCGATCTGCATCTCTCCGGTGCGATGGAGCTGCTGGAGCCGCTCTCCTCGGACACCCCGAGAGGGCCGACCGGCCAGGATCCGTGCCTGAGCGTCCCTCAGCCGCCGGTGCTGCGCTTCGACAGGTCTGCCGCGGATAAATCCGCCGCGCACCGCAGAGACGGCGGGTCCGCTGTGCGGCTGGGACTCGGCGGCATCCGTGGGATCGGCATGGCGATGGCCGAGAAGATCGTCGCCGAGCGCGAAGCGAACGGCCTCTATCGGGACCTGAACGACCTGGTCAGACGCACGGATGCCACAGCCGCCCAGCTGGAGGCGCTCGCCACCGCCGGGGCCTTCGACTGTCTGGGCCTGGAACGCCGGGAGGCCATCTGGATGGCGGGAGCCGCCGCCGAGGATCGCTCCCGTTTCCTCCCGGGGACCACAGTCGCGGTGCAGCCGCCCCTGTTCGCCGATCAGAGCAGCTACGAGCGGCTCTCCGCCGACCTGTGGGCGACCGGGGTGTCGACCGACGACCATCCCCTGACGCACTTCCGGGAGGCTCTGCGCGCTCGCGGCGTGCTGACAGCGGTCGAATTGCAGAGGCACGAGGCGGGTCGACGCATCGAGGTCGCCGGGCTCGTCACCCATCGTCAACGACCGGCCACGGCTTCCGGGATCACCTTCGTGAACCTCGAGGATGAGAGCGGGCTGGTGAACGTCGTCTGCTCGGCCGGGGTCTGGAACCGCTACCGCCGCGTGGCCCGAGACTCACCGGCGCTCATCATCCGCGGCATCCTGGAACGATCGGCCGAGGGCGTGGTCAATGTGCTGGCCGATGGGTTCGAGGATCTGCGCACCGGTCTCACCCATCGCTCCAGAGACTTCCGGTGACGCTGCGCGCCGGGTTCACCAGAAGCGCTCCGGCTCCTCTGCCGGCGGGCGATCGGCTCCGCCCCACCGGTCCGCCTCGGCCTTGGCGGCATCGGCAGCGGCGTCGGCTTCGTGGAGAGCCACCTTGGCACCGGTATACCCGGGACCGAGGGGATCGACGAGCAGCGTGGTGTGGGCTCCTGCGCCTCCGATGGTGACCGTGCACCTCAACACCCGCCCGATCCAGCGGGAGAAGTCGCCACTCGGGTCCTCTTCGCGTCGGTAGCGGATGCCGGTGTCGAGGTCGACGATGGCCAGGACCACCGGCTCATCGGTGAGCGGATCGACCTGCTCCGTCACGTCGATGCGATGGCCGTGGGGGATGGCGACCTGAGCGGTGAGCACGAGCAGTCTGTCCATGAGTCCACCCTAGAGAAGCACCAGAGGAAGACAACAGCGAGTCCCCGCTACCCGAATTCGAAAATTTCTTTGTCCCCCAAATGGCGGACAAGCCGATTAAGCGATATTCTGCTCTCGTAGCGGGGGCTACGAGGCTGATGACCTGGGGAAATCAGCCGTGAGCGCAGCGAGATCTTCGCCGCCTCCCCTACCGTCCGGGAAGGGCGGTGAGCCCTCTCGGCGGCACCATCTGGGGCGGGTCATCGAGAGGGCAAATCTCCCCACCGCACTACACTGCGCTGGACTCGATCCACGGCTCCTTCGCATCGCCTCGGCGATCGTGCACCTCCGGCGATCAGCGCGCAAGTCGTGTGCGCAGGGATTCCAGGAGAAGGTCGGCCCCGAGCTCGAAGGTGCGATCAGAGCGGGCGCTCCCCCGCTCGGCCCCGTCGATGAGGCGTCCAAGCGTGCGGGTCGGCTCCCCCGGCTGCCAGATCTCGTCAGGCGACGCGAGATCGAGACCGAAGCCGATCGCGAAGGCGTCGATGACGGCGATCACCGAGAGCACCTCGTCCTCGGGGAAACCGCCGTCGACGAGCGCCGAGGCGAGGTCGTCGTATGCGGCGATGACGGCCGGATGCGTGATCGTCTTCCCCACGAGCAATGGAACGAGCTGCGGATGGTCGGCATACATTCGGCGCTGGGTTCGCAGCACCGCGAGCACGAAGACATCCCAGGGCTCGCCGTCCCACTGCACGAGGTATCCCTGCACGAGCTGCCCGCGGATGAGTTCGAGTATCCCGTCCATGCCGTCGACATGGTTGTACAGCGAGGAGGGGCGCACGCCGAGCTCGCGGGCTATGGCATTGACCCCGAAGGGCCGGCCGCCTCTCGCGAGAGCGAGGCCCGCGGCGCCGATGATCTCCGGAGACAGGAGCGGTGTGGAGGGCCTCGGCATCGGGGGCTCGCTTTCTCCGGCGGACCGGTCGTGAGTTCGGGGGTTCCGCAAGAACCCCCTCCTGTGCATAATAATGAACACCATTCGTTTACGAACACCATTCGTTTATGATCTCGTGCCCCATCCGACGCACACCCGTTGTCTCCCCTCCCCGCGCACAATGCCGTGCCGACTCCCCTTGGAGCTCCATGACCACGCTCGATCTCCGCACCAGAATCCCTCTCCGCTTCCCGACAGCGGCCGCGACCTTCGCGATCGGCATCGCCGGGTATCTGGGCGTCAACCTGTCGCCGTACATGATCACGGCCGCCCAGACCGGCCTCG
>NZ_QOAY01000189.1:0-7221 GCF_003314775.1 Microbacterium sp. H6
GCGACCCAGAGTGGGGAATTTCGATGAGCAGAACCGAGGAATTTCAGTGAGCGCCGTCAACTCGCCGGAGAACCTCGCCAAGAGCATCTCAATCGAGGCCGGCGAGCTCCTTGAGTGCTTCCAGTGGTCCGCTGACTTCGACCAAGAACAGGTTGAAGCGGAGCTCGCAGATGTCGTCACCTACTGCATCCACCTCGCGAACAAGATCGGCGTCGACCTTGACGCGATCGTCATGAAGAAGTTGGAGTCGACGAAGGCAAAGTATCCCGTCGAGCTGGCCAGGGGCCGCATGACCAAGTACACCAAGCTTTCCGAGGCGCCGGAGTGACAGAGTTCAGCATCCAGCGCCTGCCTTTCCGCCGTGACGCCGTTGACGCGTGGGCGCGCGACGACGCCCGGCACACTAACTGGCCTGTTGTCTATGTGATCGAAGGCGACGCCCAGCGCAGCTCTCCTGGACTCTACGTCGGCGAGACAGCCAGCGCTGCCACCCGGATGCGTCAGCACCTCGCCGGCTCGAAAAAGAACGAGTCGCTTGAGTCGATCCGCGTCGTCGTGGATCACACCTTCAACAAGTCAGTCTGTCTCGACCTTGAATCGCATCTCATTCGCTGGTTCTCGGGCGACGACCAATACCGCATCCTCAATGGCAACGACGGTCTGACCGATGCCCAGTACTACGACCGCGCCCTCTACCGTGAATCTTTCCGTGACGTGTTCGAGGCGCTGCGAGCAGAGGGACTCTTCTCGCGCAGCATCCCGCAAATCGAGAACTCCGACCTGTTCAAGCTCTCGCCCTTCAAAGCGCTGACCGCTGACCAAGGCATCGCGATCATGGACATCCTGGAGGGTCTGCTCGATGACCTTCAGGACCCCGGCGCTCGATCAACACTCATAGTCCAAGGCAATCCAGGGACTGGCAAGACGATCATCGCGATCTTCCTGATGAAGTTGCTCGCCGATATCCGGGACTACGACGACCGCGACGGAGTCGAGCCAGACTCGATGTTCTCGGAGTTCTTCGTCCCCGAGAATCGCGAGCTGCTCAAGACTCTTCGCGTGGCTCTCGTGATCCCACAGCAGTCTCTGCGAATGTCGGTGAAGAAGGTCTTCATGAAGACCCCCAAGCTCGATGCTGCGATGGTGATGTCGCCGTTCCAGCTCGGTGAATCTGACGAGACTTACGACCTCGTCCTCGTCGACGAGACCCATCGCCTCGGACAGCGAGCCAACCAAGCATCAGGCGTGCAGAACAAGAAGTTCCGCGAGATCAACGAGGCTCTGTTCGGAAGCGATGACCCTCGCCACACCCAGCTCGACTGGATCAAGGCTAGGAGCAAGCATCAGCTCCTACTTGTTGATGGGGAGCAGAGTGTGCGACCTCATGATCTTTCTCCGGCGGCCCTTAATACAGAGATCATCGGGGCGAAGGACGCTCACCGCTATTTCCGACTGACAACCCAGATGCGCGTGCATGCCGGCGCAGACTATGTCGAGTTCGTGCGCGCCGTCCTGCGGGATAAAGCGCCGTCGCTCCCTGACCTCGGCGAGTATGAGCTCCGCCTCTTCGACAACCTCGGAGAGATGCGCGACGCCATCCGACAGAAGGATGCTGAAGTGGGTCTCTCCCGCCTCGTCGCAGGCTACGCGTGGGATTGGGTGTCGAAGAAGAACCCGGACGCTTTCGACATCGAGCTCGACGGCGAGCAAATGCGGTGGAACGGCACGGATAAGGACTGGATCAGCTCGAAGGGCTCGCTTGAGGAGGTCGGCTCGATCCACACCGTCCAGGGGTACGACCTGAACTATGCCGGCGTCATCATCGGACCGGACCTCCGCCTCGACCCGACCACCGGACGGATCGTCGCGGATCGCAAGAACTATCGGGACAAGAAAGGCAAGGAGAATACCGGGCACCTGAAGGATGCATTCGGGGACGATGATCTGCTGACGTTCATCCGGAACATCTACGGGGTGCTGTTGACTCGAGGGATGCGCGGAACCTACCTATATGTGTGTGATCCAGCACTCCGGGCGCGACTATCGGCGGCGCTCCACCGCTGAGTTCTCTTTTGGTCAGAGCCAGAATCTTCGCTGAGCGCGTCGCCGCGCTTGGCGGCGGCGACGTTAGTTCGAGGTACGCTCGCGGATCTCGTCGTCAGATAGCGGAGTGAACTCCGTATCGACTTCCCGCTGGTACTCACCAACCAGGTTGCGGTCATCTTGTTCCATATATTTGGCCGCCTGTTTGCGATTCAGCTCCCTCTTATCGCGGTTGTTCTCTTTCAGCTTCTTCTTCGATGGCTTACTGGCCTTGCCATCCGCTCGGACCACGGTTTGCTCTTCCTGGAGCGTCTCGGTCGCGTATCTGTTGTAGAAGGGGGATACATCCATGAGTAGTCGCCAATACACCCATTCCTTAGGCACGAGAAGGAGAGCACGTCCGTCCGCAACAGGGAGCGTGAGGCGCTGCTTCTTCCACTTCAGTGCGACGGAATCGAAGACGTCATACTCATCGGTCACGGCACCAACTGCCAGACTGGGATGCTGACGCATCATGTCCGTCGTGAAGTCAGCAAGAACATGGAACACGATTCGTGTGGTTGCGTCCGAGATGAGGTCGTAGCCCACTCCGTCCGCAAAGAGCCTCAAGTGCTCGAGGCGGGTCAACACGGCAACCCTCGCCTCGCGACTATTCTCCAGCAGCTTCCAAAGATCCTGAGATTCCTCATGCCCGAACGCTCTTCCGAACTTGCTTTTAACGCTCATGCCAAGGCGAGTCTCATTCGGCTCGTGCAAGTGTTCGAGCAGCTCTTGCCCCGCCGAATGGTCCGCAGCAACAGAAGAGAGCCGGAGCCGCAGCACCTCGGCGAAGAACGCGATTAGCGCCTTGTTGGCAGCCGTTGCGTATTTCCCGCGTCCGTTCCGGATCGCGCTTGGGTCAAGGAACAGAAGATTGTCCCGATGCACGTGGACATCAACAAACGGGACCACGCCGGAAACTCCGAAAGTCTTAGTAACTCGCATACTTACTCCCCCAACCACATCGTTGACGACTCGTTCCAGCCGAGCAGCGCCAGCTGGGCGCTTTCGTGAACCCTATCCTGAAGCACATCGACCACGGCTCTGCAACTTGACACTCGCAAGCTCGCGTGCCATCGTCCTCGCGACTATGCACCGCGACAACCAACGACAGCGCTCAAACGACGACAATCGAAAGCCGCAGAGAAGTAGCTAACTCGTTCCTTCCCCAAACCGCTCCCCCGAGCTCACCTGCTGCGCCACCCGCCGCAACGCCAACAGCAACGGCTCCACCAACACCGACCCCAGCACCACGTACCGCACCGCCGCCTCCGCAGACTCCCCCGGCACCCCCGCGATCTCCGCATCCGCGATCCGCCGCGCACTCGCGAGGTACTCCGCCATCGCCGCATCCGGAACGGTGAACCCGACACGCTCCAACCCGTGCAGCGCCCGCGCGACCGCATAGAGCACCGCCTCGTCGCACGTCCCCGGTTTCCACCCGAGCCGAGCGACAAGAGCCTCTGCGTCCGTCAGGTCCAACGACTCATTCACCGGCGGAGTGATTGCCGCATGTGCCGCCCCCAGCAGCTCGTGCGCACTCGCCGGCGGATCATCCAGCGCCCCGAGCACCCGTCGCGTCTCGGCGATGCTCACCCCCGCGTCGAGCAGCGCCCGGATCACCCGCAGCCGCTCCACGTGCCTCTCCCCGTATGCGGCCTGAGTCGCAGACGAGCGCTCGCCTTCGGGCAGCAGCCCCTCGCGCAGGTAGTACTTGATCGTCGGCACGGTCACGCCGGTCTGGGCTGACAGTTCGGAAATTCTCATGGCCACCTCTTGACTTCGATAGTAGCGCTATCCAGTATGGATAGTGAAACTATCCAACCAAGGAGACATCATGTCGAAAGTCATCACGGGCCGCACGACCCACCGCCACGAGGGCGAGCTCGTCGTGTTCCACATCGGGATGCAGATCAACCGCTGGTGGCGCCCCGACCTGTGGATGCCGGCGTTCTTCGCCATGCCGGGGATGCTGCGCGAACTCAGCACCGACCCCGACTCGGGCATGCTCGGCTACCACCTGCTCTTCAGCTCGGGCGGACCCTACGTCGTGCAGTACTGGTCATCCGTCGACAAGCTCTACGCCTACGCGTCCAGCCCGAACCAGTTACACCGCCCCGCCTGGACCGCCTTCAACCGCGCAGCCCGCAAGGCTCCGGGGGCGGTGGGTGTCTGGCACGAGACCTTCCGCGTCGACACCGCCGAGAGCGTGTACGTCTCGACGAAGCCGATGGGGCTGCCGAAGGCGACGGAACTCGTACCCGTCGGCAAGCGGCACGACCGGGCGCAGGCACGGTTCGCGGATGGGCGGACGACAGATAGCACAAACAGTTGAAGCACCTCGCCCGCCTCGCCTATGCCTCCGCGGCCATCCGAACTCAGGCGTCTCGCAGGGCCTTACGAAGAAGCTTTGCCACCTCGGGGCTCATGAAGTACTGCTCGCCGTCCCACCACCAGACGTAGTGCCATTCGCCGCCCTTAGGCGTGCGGAACAGGGGGAGACCTGCGCGACGAACCGCCTTGCCGATTCCCCCGAGCAGTCCGGCGACACGGGAGTATCCGTGCGGGTGGTTCACAGCCTCTGCGAGCTCAGCCGGGGTGAACACCGCAGTCTCCTTCATCGCCGCGTTGCTCAGACGCCTGAGAACGCTCTGCCCCGAACCGGAGACCTCCCTTACGAGAGCCGCAGCGACCGCTGGGCCTCGTCCGTCGATCGCCCACGATGGCCCATGCAGGCCAGATGGGAGAAGCGTGGGATTCTCAGAGCTAGGCACGTCCGCGACGAACTCTCCGAAGCGCACGTAGAACTCCGCGACTCGGCTATCCGGAACGTGCACGGTGATGGGAATCATGAACCCTCCTAAGATAGGTTGCAAGGTACCTTGAGGCACCTTAGGCCCAGTCAAGCCGGTTCACCAATATTTTTCAAGAGGGCTTGCAAGATAGCTTGAATCGGATCGACGTCCGAGCGATGAGAGGCGCCCCCAGCGGGCTCGGCTAGACCGTCCGCGATGCAACCGACCGGCCACCAAAGAACCCACTACCCTCACACCATGCCCACCGATCGCCCCCGCGCCTGGCTCTTCGACGTCGACGGCACCCTCGCCCTCATCGGCGACCGCTCACCGTAAGACATGCGCAACGTATCGATCGACACCCCGAACCACCCTGTCGTCGTCGCAGCTCAGGCGTTCTCCGCCCACCCCGATGTCGATGCGCTCATCGTCGTCTCGGGCCGCGACGAGACCGCTCGCCGCGCCACCGAGGCCTGGCTGACGTTCAACGAGATCCCGTTCGACCGCCTTCTGCTCCGCCGCACGGGCGACCAGCGCGCCGACAACATCGTCAAGGCCGAGATCTACGATGCCCACATCGAACCGCACTTCGACGTGATCGGCGTCGTCGACGACCGCCGAAGCGTGGTCGAGATGTGGCGGTCTCGCGGGCTGGTCTGCTTCCAGGTGGCCGAAGGGGACTTCTAGTCCCCTTCAGGAGAGCCGCGTGGGACAGACCCCGCGGACATCCGGGCTGGATGTGATCCGGCCGTCGTTACGCCGAGAAGTGGGCTCAGCGCCCTAAGGGATTCTAGCTACGGCGGGATCATGCGCGTTCGCGTTCTCAATGATGCGAATTCGTCGAGGGGAGAACACCAACACGGCTCGGTGTACGAATGATTCCTCACTCAACGCAGGTAAGCGAGCCAGCTCCATCGCCCCCGTCACCACCCTCATTACCAGAGCCGCGAACACAAAGATGGGTCCAATCCATGGCGCCTCCGATCCGAACAGAAATCCGATAGCGACAAGACCACCCACGATGACCACGTTGACGATCGCTACGACTACTCCCAGACCTCGAGGGACGGTCATCCCGGAACTGATACCGATGCTGACTCCCAGGGCACAGACAAAGAAGTAGACAGCGAGCTCGCCGCCGATTTCCAAGATCATTGCCATCGCTCCTTCGTCAGCACGTCACTCTCATGATGGTCCGTAGCTTGTAGCCCGGGTTGTCATCGCTCTTCACCACGGTCGCGATCGGTCGGGGGCAGCACATCCGTCCCGACAGTCTCGCGTCGACACGTCGATCATGGCTTCCGTCGCGCCCTATGCGAGGCGACGGTCCACCCGGCGAGGTTCGATCCGGTGAAGAACGCGAGAAGTCCGATCACGAGGTAAGCGGGGAGCGCATCTCCGGCTGGACCGTCAAGCGTGCCAGTCCACTCGAACCAGGCCAAGAACCCGAACCACACGGCTACGGGAACGAGTGAGAGAACCACACCCAGCTTCCGTCCCGCTCGTCCGGCCAAGACTCCCCAAAGAAGAAGAGCCACCCCTACAACGAAGTACCCCATGCGTGCGTCCTAGCAGTTCCGTACCCACGGCCACCAGACGCCCGTGGGTCCACCAACACCGACGACGTAGTGGATCGAGATGCATCGATTGCCCACCACCTGCGACGCCCCAATCGCGGCGACTGTCGTACAAGAGACCTGGAGGAGCTTTGCAAACGGCACAGGGGACTTGTTCAGCACTCCGGCGCATGCTGCATAGCCGCCGACCGCTGCGCGACTCTCCGCTTTGTTCAGGTGGACCTGAATGTACGGGCCAAAGAACTGAACCGTGGGATCCGCGACGACGGGGAAAACCGCTCCGGTCGTGTCCGCAACCTGCGACAGGGTTGAGCCGGAGATCTCATAGTGCGTGGGGAGCGCCTGTCCCGCAGCGTCTATCGCCCAGGGAGCTTCGATGCCTCCCACGAAGCCATCGGCGTTCGACACAGAGACCGAACCATCGTTGAGGAGAAGCAGCTGAGTGCCACCAGTGAAGGTCCACTGGGGATCTTCTCCGAGCGGATCCGACAGCATTGCTGAGAGCCGCGTCGCCCCCTCGTCAGGAAAGCTGACGGCGTACGTCACAGAGTCGCCCTCCGCGAGTGCATACTGACCGGCTTCGGAGATCTCCGCGTTTTCGGAGGCCCCCAGGGTGTCGTCCACATTGACGTCGTCCAGGGCTACAGAGACAGCACCACCATCCATCTGCAGCACAGGCGTTTCGGCATCCGACGGCGTGGAGGCGCCCACGGCGGCGGCCTCCGCCTCCTCGAGGACGCCCGTGATGTCGTCAGGTTCATCGGGGG
>NZ_QOAY01000189.1:7243-14051 GCF_003314775.1 Microbacterium sp. H6
TGCCTGCGCAGCGAGCGGCACGAGAGCAAGAACGAGACTTAGTGCGCTCGCGCAGAGAACGGTCTGGCGTAAAGCTATACTCTTCATGCGAAGTATGTAAGCACACACATGAGGACATATCGATATACAATGCTTTACGAAATCCGGTTCGCCCCCGCCACGGACTAGTTACGCCGCGATCCCCCGCAGCAACCGCACCACGGTCTCCTCCACCCGCTCCGCACTCAACGGCTGCCCGATCAACGCGGAGTACGACGCCATCGCGATGAACTGATCCGCGATCGCCCCCGCATCCACGTCCGCCCGCACATCCCCCGCGGTCCGTCCGCGCGCCACTCGCTCCGACACCCATTCCCGGATCGGCGCCGCCAACCGCTCGTTCAACACCAAGCCCAGCTCGGGATCAGCCGCCGTCACCTCGATCAGCGCCCTCGCCAGCGATACCCCCTCGGGTCGAGCCAGCCCCGCGGACACCGCCGTGAACCACGCCCGCAAGTCGGCCCCGAGGTCGTCCGTCATCGGCACCGAAACCTCAGCGCCCGGCAGCGTCCCCTCGAGCAGCGCCTCCCCGAGGATCGCAGCCTTCGACGGCCACCACCGGTAGATGGTCTGCTTCGACACCTCCGCCTCAGCCGCGAGGCCCTCGATCGTCACGGCATCGTATCCGTCTGCGGCGAGCGCGCGCCGCATCGCGTCCAGCACGGACTGGCGGGCTTTCTCACTGCGAGGACGAGGCACCCGTCCACCGTACTCAGGCGTACACTGGAACATAAGTAGACGCACCGTTGCGAAACTACAACGGCACCCGAGCAAGGAGAACGAGCATGGCCCTCACCGCACACTCCACCATCGGCGACTGGATGAACGACCCGACCGGCGGCCCCCTCATCCGCGGACTCTTCGAGCAGACGGGCGCCGACCCCGAGCTCCTCACCCCCGTGCTGGGCCTTCCGCTTCAGCAGCTGGTCGCGATGAGCCAGGGCCAACTTCCCCAGTCGGTCGTCGACGACCTCGTGCGCGCGGCCAACGACGGCGAGATCCCCGAGGCCGACGACTCCGAGGGCTGGACCGAGAAGGTCACGTCCGGCCGCTTCGCCGGCAAGACCGTCATCGTCACGGGCGCCGCTTCCGGCATCGGCAAGGCCACCGCCTCGCGCATCGCCCGCGAAGGCGGACGCGTGATCGCCAGCGACATCGCCGCCGAGAAGCTCGACGCCCTCAAGGCAGAGCTTCCAGATGCCGACATCGTCACGGTCGCGGGCGACCTGACCACGCAGGACGCGATCGATGCCGTGCTCGCCGCCGCGGGCGACCGCATCGACGGCCTCGCGAACGTCGCCGGCATCAACGACGACTTCTCCCCTGCGGGCGAGACCCCGGACGCCGTCTGGGACCGCGTGATCGCGATCAACCTGACCGCTCCGTTCAAGCTCATGCGCGCGATCATCCCCGTCATGGAAGCTGCCGGTCGCGGCGCGATCCTCAATGTCTCGAGCGAAGCGGGCCTGCGCGGCAACGCCTCAGGCAACGCCTACACGGCCAGCAAGCACGGCATCATCGGCGTCACCAAGTCAGCGGCCTTCATGTACGGCCCGAAGGGCATCCGCGTGAACTCCGTCGCCCCGGGCGGCGTCGCCACCGGTATCCCGATGCCCCCGAACATGTCCGAGTATGGTTCCGGCCGCCTGGCCCCGTTCCAGCAGTCGATCCCGACCGTCGCAACGGCTGAGCACCTGGCGGCATCGATCACGTTCCTGCTGTCGGACGACGCCGTGAACATCAACGGCGCCGTCCTCGCCTCCGACGGCGGATGGTCGGTGCAGTAAGCCGCGGTATCGCCGGGGCGCTACGCAGGTCTGCGCGTGAGCGTGATCTTGACCGACGCCTCGGCACTCGCTTCTGCAATGAACAGAAGCTGACCCGTCGCACTCAGCGTGAGTCCCACCTCGATCTGTGAGACACCCCAGCCGCTCGATCCGCTATCGAGCCCCTCACCGATCTCGGTCAGCTTCCGCACCGTGTCGTTCCAGTTCGCCTTGATGGCCTCGACACTCGCGTTCACGACACGTTCCCCGCGTCGACTCGCGACCGGCGCCGAGTGCCTCTCGACAGGGCCGTCGTCGTCCGGCGAGCGGAACGTCGCATCCGATTCCTGAGGCGCGAGAATCTGTACAGCCCAGTTGTCCGCGGTATCGCTCATTGCATCTCCTCTTTCGTGCGTTCAGTGCTTCGCTTGGACGCCCAGCGCGTACACGGCTTGCGCCATGTTCTGCGCGATGCCCAGAGCCTCGGGGATTCGCGGGGCTCGCGGGCGGTGGGTCCCCGTATAGATGCCGACCGCCTCACCCGTGCGATCAAGACGGATCAGAGCGCCGGAATCGCCTCGGCTGCACCCCCGATCGAGGTACAGCACGATCGGATAATCCGAGAAGTTCGGGCTCACGATCGTGTTGCTCACCTGGGCCACCTGGCGGTGCTGACCTCCGCCCCTGGTCTGCACGATCACGTCGTCACCGACCGTCGGATAATCGACGACGGGCAGGTCGCTGAGGTGCGACAGCGCGTACGGAAGCTCGATGAAAGCCGCATCGATGGGCTGGTACCGCGAAAGGCCAAAGTACCCGTGACTTCCGTCATCCAGACCCAGGAGGTCGCCGGGACGCGAGTTCACGACGGAATGGCCAGCGACGATGATCCCCGGCACGTTGCCCCTCATCGCGTAGCAGGTCGTCGTGGCTCCGACCAGGTTCGGGGCGCCATGAAGCTCCCGTTCGACGCGGACGACGACGAGCGGGAGGCTTGTTCGCAAACGCGGAAAGCTCACCCGCAGCGGACGGTCGTCACGCCGCCGTTGCAGGAACCAGAACTCATCATCGACATCGTCAGGCAGGTACAGCGTCACCCCGAGAACCGGCGGGCTCTCCGCGCCTCGCTGCTGGATCAACCCGACCGCGCCGAAGGCGCGGATGACATCGTTCAACTCCGCGCCGAGGGGAACACCGGGAACTCTGTCGACGATGGTCTCACCGTCTTGGATCTCTGACACGAACGCGTAGGTGAGGAGCGTACTGCGGGTCACCGCGCGGAACTCTCTCGCGGCGTCATCGCCCGATCCCCCGTCCCTGCGACGGTCGAGGTCCTCCCAATACCGGATGATGCGTCGTCGACGACCTTCAAGCGAATTCAGGACTGCCGCCGGGGCCGCTCTGAGCGCGAGATCTTCGGGCACGTCCGCGCTGTCGAGTGCCCGTCGGACATCGCTTCGCGAGTACTCCACCTGGACTCCGCCTCTCCCGCGTCAGGATTCTGCAGCGCGTCAGAACCAAAGTAGCGGGAGTCGGCGAGTCGGCGTCTATGCGGAAGAGCTGCCCATCGGCGGAGCGATCGTCGGACTGCTGCTGCTCCTGTTGGGCGGAGCGTTCGTCGCCCGTCGACGACGCCACCGCATCGACGCCGTGTGAGACACCGGTGGATGCCGCGACCGATCGCGGCATCCACCGATCTCCTGTCGAACTCGCCGCACGTCGAGTCGCGGGACGCCACAGAGGGAGCACTGACAAGAGCCCAACCATTGCGCGTCACAAAGTCGGCGGCGTTCGTGCGAGGACTGATGGGCATCCGCATGAACTCCGTCACCCCAAACAGAGTCGCCACCGGCATCCCGGTCCCCGAACATGTCTGAGTGCGGCTCCGGCCGCCTGGCCCCGTACCGGCAGGCGATGCCGACCGGCGCAACCGCGTCGAGCGCGTCGAGCGCGTCGAGCGCGTCGACGAATATATCACTATCGTCCTCATATGTGTGCTTGTATCTGCTCCAAGCACTCGAACTAGATGTAGGAGGACCCCATGATTCGTGTTTCCCACGCCACGCGCACATCGCCATACGAGCCCACCCGGCTTTTCATATCGATTGCGACCTCCGCTGCCCTGGCCCTCGGAGCCATCGCTCTCCCCACCACGTCGTCGTGGGCGGATACCGGAGGCGACGGAGACCAGACGACAGCAGGGCACGAGATCGCCGCTGCGTTGGAGCACGTGGAAGGCAGCCTGGTCGGCGACTTCGCTCCTTCTGAGATCGAGGATGGGCTAGATGACGAGAGCGCTCAGGTCGGCGTCAGGGTCGAGGTTTCGAACGACGCGACAGAAGGCGTGCAGATCTCGACGGGGAACTTCGTTCTCGGGATCGACCTGCCCCACGCAGACGCAGCTGACACCGGCGAAGGTCTTCCGAACGGTGGAGTGGCCTATCCCTCGACCATGGATAGCGCGAATGCCGTCATCCCCGTTGACGGTGGCGCACAACTCCTCACCGTCATTTCGAACGACGCGGCACCCGAACGCTTTGACTACGGGCTCACGATGCCACCCGAGAACCGCCTGGAGGAGACCGCGGATGGCGGCGCACAGATCGTCGACTCGACTGGAAAGGCAGTCGTCATCTTCGAACCCGCCTGGGCTCGCGACTCGAGCGGGAGGAGCGTCCCAACTCACTACTCCGTTCAAGGGAACGTCCTGACCCAGACCGTCGCGCACAAGAGCCTGAGCAGCATCTCGTATCCGATCGTCGCCGACCCGCTTCCTGTCGTCGTGATCGTCATCACAGCCGCGGCAGCGATCGTCGTCGCCGCAGCCGCGCTCGGAGTCGCCACCTGGATTGTCATCAGTTGGTGGAACACCTGTCGCGCACAGGGAAAGTACCCCGAGCTCTCCACCCGAAACGGCTTCACTGCCAGGTGCGTGCGATAGCGCGACGGAATCTAGGGTTTCCTGATGTCTCCCAAACGGCTCTTCACAGGCGACCGCATCTTCGTGATGGCGTGCTCGCTCTGCATCTCGATTGGGCTCGTGGTCATCGCTGGTCTATCGTTCGCAAGTTACGCATTCGCGAACAGCGTCACGATTGCGATCCCCTGGATCGCAAGCTTCGACGGGTACGTCGATGTGAACGGATCGCCCGCTGTCACCGTCCGCGGATCGTGGATCGCAGTCCTGGCAGCGACAGCAATCGTCGCTTCCTCGCTCATGCTTGTCGCCCTATGCAGCGAGCGGTCCTCCCGCGCACGAGTCGGGCGCGTGTGACGCTCGCCCAAGACGTCGGGCGCCATCTCGTCACACTCGAGAGGTGGCGTCCGGCAGCTGGTCGCGACCTGCGGCGCGACATCTCGCCTATCGATCACTGGGCAGAACGACCCTTCAGCGGTCATACACTCGCTCCATGCTGAAGCTCGTGTCGATCGTGATCCGCGTGACGGACCTCCCCGTGCAGTCCACGTTCTGGAAGGCAGCCCTCGACTACGTCGAACGCGACCCCGCGGACGACGACTGGGTCGTGTTGAAACCGCGCGATGCCGACGCTCCCTGCATCGCTCTCGACGCGCACCACTCCGAGCGCATACTGCCTCCGCGCATCCACCTCGACATCTACGCCGAGGATCAGGCCGCCGAGGTGCAGCGGCTCCTCGCTCTGGGTGCGCGCGAGGTGCACTGGGACGGACGCCCGGCCGACGCCGACTACGTGATCATGGAAGACCCTGAGGGCAACCGCTTCTGCATCGTCGACCGTCCCGACTGGTCGGGGTGGGACCGCGCAAGCGGAGAGTGAGGATTAGCCGACGTCGGCCAACATCCGATCCACCCACACCGGATGCGGCAGCGTGGCGATCTCGGCACGCGTGAACCACCCGACCTCGACGACCTCGTCCTGATCAGGCACCGGCGGATCGAGCAGTTCGCACGCGAACGCGGTCGACACGTACGACACACGATCCCCGTTCGGATACGTCACGACGAGCGATTCGCCACCGAAAGCGCCGACGATCCCGGTGATGCGGATGCGCGCGCCGATCTCTTCCTGCACCTCACGGGTGATCGCCTCATCCGGACCCTCCCCCGGCTCGACGCCACCACCGATCAGACCCCATTCCTCCGAGCCCGCCGTGCGCGCGAGCAGGAAACGATCGCCCTCGCGGATCACCGCGGTCACGCCCGGCAGCAGCAGGAGGTCATGACCGATCCGCGCGCGGATCGATCGGACGTACTCAGAGAACGGCATGCCGGGAGCCTAGGTTCCGAGACTGCGCGTAGGCCGTCACTCCGGGCCGGGCCGTCGCTCTCGGGCCGTCGCCTTCCGGTGCGACGCGAGAGCCGCGCGCACGGCCGAGTAGATCACCAGCCACACGACAGCGATCCCGATGAAGACGTACGCGAGATTCGCGAGAAGGACGAGAAGAAACGAGCCAGAGAACATCGCCCCAGAATGCCGCACCCCGCGCACCCGCCCGGTCAGACTCCCCGCATCCGCGCCACGGCCGCCCGCACCAGAGCCGCGTTCCCCGGAGCAGTCGTGCCATCGGGGAGCAGCAGCGTGTCTTCCAGGCCGATGCGCGACGCCAGCCCGAACTCGACGGCAAGGTCGAACACCGGCCACGTCGAGCCCTCCTCGCCGTGCAACAGGATCGGGAGGTCGGGCTCCTCGAGCTGCACGTGGGCGATCATCCCTTCAGCGTGATCGCGCAGCACATCGGTCGGTTCGTCGGGGAGCTCGATCAGCACCCGCAGGCACTGCCCGCGAACGGGCGACCGCTTCCACACCTCGAAGCCGGCCGCGTCCCACAACCCGGCCTCGACCGCGACGCCGCGCCTAAGCAGCAGCGCGGCCACCTCATCGGCGCCGGCCTCGTGCCAGTTGACCGACGCGTGATCGGGTAGCTCCGTCCACGCCTCGATGGCGGCAAGGCGGCGCTCGACGTCGGGCTCGGCCCACGCTCCCGTCGTCACGCCGACCGGCACACCGGGGCTCGCGGAGCGC
>NZ_QOAY01000189.1:14169-23138 GCF_003314775.1 Microbacterium sp. H6
TCGGGTGCACATGCACCTCGTGCGCTCCCGCCACCACAGCACGCGCAGCATCGTCGGCGACGACCGACGCATCCGCACTCAACCACGGGTGCTCGACCGCATCACGAGCGCCGTTCACGCATGCCTGCAACAGCATCCGACGCGGAGGCCGGGCGGGCGGGTCCGAGTCCGGCGCGGTCATCGGCCGATCAGCTCGCGGGGGTGCAGGTCATAGGGAGAGGAGTCGGTCGACGGGCCCTCTTCGGCGCGCACCGTGTGCTCGACCTGACGCGCCACCGCCGCGCTGCGGCCGACCTTGACCGCCTCGGCCTCGCTCATGAAGCTGCTCCCCAACGTCTGCGATTCCCCCTCGATGCGGTTGAACCAGATGCCGTTGCGGTGGAACGTCTCGATGTCGCCTGCAGCCATGGCGGGATCCCTTCTCTCGCATCCCTTTCTACGTCAGACCACCGACACGACGGAGGGGCTTGACAGCCTCCGCCCCATCGCCCGAGCGAGACCGGTTCAGACCAGAAGACCCGCCCGACGCACGGCATCGCCCATCGCCGCGAACGCCTCTTCCAGGATCGGACGGGGTGTCGCGAAGACCACCCGCACGTGACCCTCGGCGCCACGCCCGAGCAGCCGTCCCTCGGTCAGCACGACCCCCGCCTGCTCGCGGAAGAACTCGGCGGGCGGCCCCGGAATCCCGAGCGCCGCGGTGTCGATCCACCCGATGTATGTCGCCTCGGGCACGTGATACACGGCTCCGGGGAGGTGCTCCTCCACCAGCGTCGCCAGCTGCCGCCGGGAACCGTCGAGGTAGTCGGTCACCTCCGTCAGCCAGGGCTTGCCCGACCGGTAGGCCGCCGTCGAGGCCACCACCCCGAGCGTGGCCGCACCGTGCTGCACCGCGAAACCGAACCGCTTGTACAGCTGCTGGTCGGCTTCGTTCGAGGTGATCAGCTGCGCCGTCTTCAACCCAGGGATGTTCCAGGCCTTCGAGGCGCTCGTTCCCGTCACCGTATGCGCGGCCGTCACCTCCGACACCGACGCGTACGGCACGAACGACGCACCCTCATAGCGCAGCGGGGCGTGGATCTCATCCGCGAACACCCGCCCGCCGTGCCGCTCGACGATCTCTGCGATCGCCTCCAGCTCATCACGCCCGACGATCGTGCCGGTCGGGTTGTGCGGGTTGCAGAGCACGAGCGTCCTCGCGCCGGCAGCGAACGCCTCATCGATGCGCTGCAGATCGTGCTGCCAGCGCCCGTCGACCTCGACGCCGGGGACCTCGATCACCGGATGTCCGATCGCCGGCAGGTAGGTCAGGAACGGCATGTACGCGGGGGTGGGCACGATCACGGGCGAACCCGCTGGCGCATACTCCTGCACCGCGACGCCGAGGGCCGCCATCACGTCCGAGACCGGATGCACACGCTCGGGATCGACCGCCCAGTCGTACTCGTCGCGCATCCACTCAGACGTCGCCTCACCGAGCTCCGCGGCCTGCGGAGGGGAGAGGTATCCCAGGTTCTCGTCGTCGATCGCGCGATGCAGCGCCTCCGCGATCTCGGGCGCGACCCCGAAGTCCATCTCCGCCACCCAGGCGCCGATGTGTCCGGGGTGCAGACTCCACTTGCGGCTCTGCGGCCGGTCGAGGAACAGACGGGTGCGGGCATCGAACGGATGCACGGGGGAGGCGGAGGTCATGGTCTGGGTCCCGCCGAGTCAGTCGGCGGCGGCGGCGATACAGGAAAGACGCAGGACGCGGATCTCGGACACGGGGAACTCCATTCGCAGCGGGACCAGTCCAATCTACGGACGGCCCCGCTCCCTCGCATCTCGGGTTTCCCACCGTGACGGCGGTCGATGCCTCCGCAGAACCGGAGGGGCGCTGGTAACGTTCCCTTGATCGACGGCACCACATTCGGAGGGCAGTGATGAGCGAACCAGCGCGCCGCCCGACCGTCAAGGAAGTCGCGACCAGAGCCGGCGTCAGCCCCATGACCGTCTCCCGCACGCTCTCCGGCGGACTCAACGTCAAACCCGACGTGCAGCAGCGCGTGATGGAGGCCGTGGCCGAGCTCGGCTACCACCGCAACGAGAACGCACGCAGCATCCGTCCAGGACACTCGAGCGGCCTCATCGGCGTCGCGATCACGAACATCGCGAACCCCTACTACTCCACCTTCGCGCTCGGCGTCGAAGAGGAGGCCGCCCTCACCGGTCGCCGCATCCTGCTCGGCAACACCTCGGAGGACCCTGCGCGCGAAGCCGACCTCGTCGGCGACTTCCTCGGCCGCCGCGTCGACGGGCTGATCGTCGTCCCCGCCGGCACGACCTCCGCGCACCTCGCCCATTCGCAGAACCAGGGTGTCCCCGTCGTGCTCGCCTCTCGACGCATCGAAGGACTCGCCGTGGACAGCGTCGTGCTCGCCGACGACGAAGGCGCCCACCGCGGGACGACGGCGCTCATCGATCGCGGACATACCCGGATCGGCTACCTCGGCAATGCGCTGTCGATCTTCACCGGCGAGCGCCGCTACGCGGGCTTCGTCCGCGCCATGCAGGAGCGGGGCCTCACGGTCGACCCGCAGCTCGTCGCCACGAACCAACAGACCGTCGATCAGGCGCGCGAGGCGACGCGAACGCTCCTCGCCGCGTCGCATCCGCCCACCGCGATCTTCTGCGCCAACAACCGCAACGCGATCGGTGCGCTCAAGGAGATCAACGGCCAGCTCAACGCCGGGTCGCGCCCCGCGTCGGAGTTCCCCGAGATCGTGAGCTTCGACGACTTCGAGCTCGCCGAGCTCTCCCCCGTGCCGATCAGCGTGATCGACCACGACCCCCGCGAGCTCGGCCGCACCGCCACGCGCCTGCTGCTGGACCGCCTGGACGGCGGCGAGCGCGACAGGGAGCACCGCGAGCTCGAACTGCCCGTGTCACTGCGCGGCGTCCGCTGACGCGCACGGGCGCGGTTCCCCACCGCACTGCTGCTTCCCGGCTCACATGCATGACCCACCCCCGAATGCATGAACCATTCCGCGCCGCGGCTCATGCATCCGTCCGCCGATCATGCAAGTGAAGCGGCCTGGGCGGGGCGTACGCAACGTGTTGACACCTCACCTCCGCATTGATAACGTTACCAATCATCGACGAGGAGGCCGGATGGAGCTGTGCATCGATTTCGGAGGCACCGAGATCAAGATCGCCCTCACCGACGGCAGCCATGTCGTCGGCTCGCGCAGCATCCCGGTCGAAGGCACCCCCACCGACCTCGACAAGGCCGCCGCTCATGCCCGCGCACTCCTCGATCAGACCGGCCGCGCAGCCGACGCCGTGGGCATCGCGGTCCCTGGCGTCGTCGACCCCCGCAGCGACCGGATGCTGCACGCCAACGCCAAGTACGACTTCCTCGAAGACATCGACCTGCACGCCTGGGCGCACACCGAGTTCGACCTGCCGTCCGTGGTCGAGAACGATGCGCGCGCGGCGCTGATCGGCGAGACCTCCTCGGGCAGCGCGGCCGGTGAACGCGACGCTGTGCTCGTCACCCTCGGCACCGGCATCGGGACCGCGGCGATGATCGACGGATCGCCCCTGCGCGGACGCACCGGCCACGCCGGGATCCTGGGCGGACACCTCACCGTCGACATCGACGGCCCCACCTGCCCGTGCGGGAACATCGGCTGCGGCGAAGCACTGGCGAGCACCAGGGCACTCCCCGAGCACGTCTCCATGACGCAGGTCTTCACCACGGACGCGCACCCCGACCTGCGCGACCGCTTCCTGCACGTCTGGGGCGCCGTCGTCACGTCGCTCGTGCACTCCTACGACCCCGCCGTCGTGATCCTCTCCGGCGGCATCCTGCGCGCGGGCGACGCCGTGAGCGCACCGATCGAGGACTTCGTGCGCGAGCACCTATGGCCATCGCTGACCCCGCCGCACTTCGTCGTCCCGCCCGAGCCCGAACTCTCCGTCGTCCGCGGGCTCAGCACCCTGATCCATACCACCCACACCGCCACCACCCACACCGCCATCCCGCAGGAGGAACAGTGACCACGCCGATCAGCGACATGCATGAAGGGCACACCACCCGAGGTCGCTACGACACCCAGCCCACCGTGGCACTGCCCGCCGGGGAGCGCATCCTCCGCGGCGCGCACGGTTGGACGGCGGCGGCCGAGCTCGCCGAAGCCTGCGCCCGGGTGACCGGCACCGCCCCCGTGCTGCTGATCGACACCTACCCCGGAGTGGACGTCGAGGCCCTCACCACCCAGGTGCGCCAGTCGCTGCCGGAGTGGGCGGTCGTCGACGTCGAGGTCGCCGCGCGGCCGGTCGCCGAGGTCGAACAGTTGATCGCCCCGAGCCTCACCGACGACCGCGTCTTCGGTGTCATGAGCCACTTCGCCCTCACCGACTTCTACGACACCGCGAAGCTCGACGCCCTGGCAGACACGGTCGTCGAGAACCCCACCGTGGTGATCGGCTGGGGCGCGGCCCTGCTCTCCCCGCGCCTGACGGGCGACGCCGTGACGGTGCTCGTCGACATGGCCCGCTGGGAGATCCAGCTGCGCCAGCGCAAGGGCGCGACCAACTGGCGCGCCGACAACGCCTCGGAAGACAACCTCCGCAAGTACAAGCGCGGCTTCTTCGTGGAATGGCGCACCGCCGACCGTCACAAGCGCGCCCTGTTCGACACGGTCGACTTCGTGCTCGACGGCAATGCGATCTCGCCGGCCGAGCGGCATCCGGATTCGCCGGAGGCGGGGATGATCACGGGAGCCGCCTTCCGTCAGGCCCTGAAGGACGCCGCGCGTCGCCCGTTCCGTGTCGTCCCGTTCTTCGACCCCGGCGTGTGGGGCGGGCAGTGGATGAAGAACCTCATCGGCCTCGACCCCTCGAAGGACAACTACGCCTGGTGCTTCGACTGCGTCCCCGAGGAGAACTCGCTGCTGCTGGAGGGCGAAGGCGGCGTGATCGAGATCCCCGCCCTGGACCTCGTCTTCAGCCGCCCTGTCGACCTGCTGGGCGCGAAGACGTTCTCGCGATTCGGCGCCGAGTTCCCGATCCGCTTCGACTTCCTCGACACCATGGACGGCGGCAACCTCAGCCTGCAGGTGCACCCGCTCACCGATTACATCCAGAACACGTTCGGCATGCACTACACGCAGGACGAGAGCTACTACATGCTCGATGTCGGCGACGACGCGGTGGTGTACCTCGGGACGAAGGAGGGCATCGATCCCGCCGAGATGCTCCAGGAGCTGGCGACGGCCCAGGACGGCGAGCACCCGTTCCCCGCCGAGAAGTACGTCAACTCGTTCCCGGCCCGCAAGCACGACCACTTCGCCATCCCCGCCGGAACCGTGCACTGCTCCGGCGCGAACTCGATGGTGCTGGAGATCTCGGCGACGCCGTTCATCTTCACCTTCAAGCTCTGGGACTGGGGCCGGGTGGGACTCGACGGGATCCCCCGCCCCGTGCACCTCGACCACGGCGCCAACAACATCCAGTGGGACCGCGACACCACCTGGGTCGGCGACAACCTCATCGACCAGGTCGAGACCATCCGCACCGACAGCGACGTGATCGAGGAGAGCACGGGCCTGCACGAGCTCGAGTTCATCGAGGTGCGTCGACACTGGTTCACCCAGACGGCCGACCATGACACCGAGGGCACCGTGAACGTGCTCAACCTCGTGGAGGGCGATGAGGTCGAGGTGGTCAGCCCCACCGACGCCTTCGCTCCCTTCGTGATCCATTACGCCGAGACGTTCATCGTCCCGGCCGCCGTCGGGGCCTACCTCATCCGGCGCACCGAGAACTCGCGCAGTCCGCGCTTCGCGACCGTCAAGGCCTACGTGCGCGGCTCTCGCTCGAGCGACAGCTGAAGACGCCGCACCCGACGAGCACCGCACCCGAGAAACCGCACACCCGACACACACCGCACACCCGAGAAATACGAACAAGGGAGTTCAGAATGATTTCGCGACGCACGATCGCCGCCGCCGCGGCCGGTCTCCTCCTCGGCACCCTGGCGCTGGCCGGATGCTCCGGCGACTCCGGATCCGGCGGGGAGGGCGAGGTCACCGGCACGCTCGATTTCTACACCGACAAGGCGGCGTGGAAGCCCGATTTCGAGTCGCTCAACGAGGTCAGCGGCGATGCCGTCGACATCACCCTGAAGACCACGGGCTACTCCGACGCCAACCAGTACGACGCCTTCATCAAGCAGTCGTTCCGCACCGACAAGTCGCCGGGACTGTTCACCTGGCACACCGGCGAGTCGCTCAAGCAGCTCGTGGACGAGGGTCTGGTCGCCGAGACCACCGACATCTGGTCCAAGGCGGTCGACGAGGGCTGGGTGAGCGAAGACCTGCGTGACAGCTATACCTTCGACGGTAAGCAGTACTGCGTGCCGATGAACATCGCCTACTGGATCATGTTCTACAACAAGGCCGCCTTCGCCGACAACGGCATCGAGGTGCCGACGACCTGGGACGAGCTGAACACCGCCGCCGAGACGCTGAAGGATGCAGGGGTCACCCCGTACTACCAGACCAGCGTGCTGTTCACCTTCCAGTGGTTCCAGCACCTGGTCGCCTCCACCGACCCCGACCTGTACGCCGGACTCACCACGGGCGACGTGAAGTACACCGACCCCGAGATCGTCGACATCATGAACGTCTGGCTCGACGAGCAGAAGGCGGGCTGGTTCAGCGACGCGGGCAGCACGACCGATCCCGCGGTCGGCCTCAAGCAGGGCGACTACGCCATGATCAACTTCGGCACGTTCTTCGCCGGCAACCTCGCTGGCGCCGGCATGACCACCGATGACTACGGCATGTTCGCGATCCCCGCGGTCAGCGACGACCTCGATGCCACACCGGTGGCCATGGAGTCGGGCCCGATCTGCACCGCCGAGAACTCGAAGCAGCGCGACCTCGGCCTGGCCTACGCCGAATGGTGGATGTCGCCCGACGCACAGACCGCGTGGAACGACGCACACGGTGACGTCGCGTTCAACCCGAAGGCGAAGGTCTCCGACCCCGCACTGGCTGAGATCGGCGAGCAGATCGCCGGCGACGACTACATGCTCTACGACCGGTTCTTCGAGGCGATGCCCACCGAGATCGTGACCACCGCGATCGAGCAGTTCGGCGCATTCAACGCCAACCCCGGCGACCCGATGCCGTTCCTGGAGAAGATCCAGGCCACGGCTGACAAGTACTGGGCAGAGCAGGAGTAAGCGGGCGGATGACGCATCAGAAGACGCCCTACCAGTGGTCCGCCCGGGGCTTCATCGCCCCGGGCGTGATCCTGGTCGCGGTCCTGCTCTACCTCCCGCTGCTGTGGACGGTGTTCCTCAGCTTCACGAAGTACAACGGCCTCGGCAGCCCGAAGTGGATCGGGCTCGACAACTACGTCGAGATGTTCACCGACGGCGACTTCGTGGGCTCGGCGATGAACACCGTGCTCTGGGTGATCGGCACCCTGATCATCCCGGTCGGCATCGGCCTGGCGATCGCGCTGCTCACCTGGAACCTCGGGGGTGGCATCTGGCTGCGCCTTCCGTTCCTCATCCCCTACGCCCTCTCCGGCATCGGCGTCGGCGTGGTCTGGTCGTTCATCCTCTCCTCGGGCGGAGCGCTCGATCAGGCCCTCGCCGCGGTCGGCATCACCGACCCACCGCGCTGGCTCCTCGACGCTCCGCTCAACACGGTCGTGATGATCATCGCGTCGTCGTGGCAGGGCGTCGGCGTGAACGCACTGCTGTTCACGATCGGCCTGCAGGCCATCCCCAAGGAGCCGCTCGAGGCCGCGCGCATCGACGGCGCCGGCGGGGCGCGCCTGTTCACCAGCATCCTGTGGCCCATGCTGAGGCCGCTCACCGCCGTGGTCGTCGGGCTCTCGATCGTCGCGAGCCTCAAGACCTTCGACATCGTATGGGGCATGACCAAGGGCGGACCGGGCACCGTCTCGGAGACCCTCGCGCTGACCATGTACAAGGAGACGTTCGTGAACAGCGACTACGGGCTCGGCTCCGCGATCGCGGTGTTCCTCACCGTGATCACCCTCGTCGCCTCGGTCCTGTACCTGCGCCAGCAGCTCTCCCCGAAGAAGGAGATGTGATGTCGAAGATCATCCGCACCACCGTGCTCGTCGTCCTCGGGATCGTGTGGCTCCTGCCCGCCTACCTGCTCGTCGTGAACGCGATGAAGGACCCGACCACCTTCACCTCGAAGGAGTCGTGGATCCCCACCGACTTCCACCTGTTCGAGAACTTCGGTCAGGCGCTCGAGCTCTCCGGCATCGGCGACAGCATCGTCAGCACGCTCATCTATTCGATCGTGTCGCCGACCATCGCCGTGCTCGTGGGCGCCGCGGCCGGCTTCGCGATCGTGGCCCTGCGCCTCAAGCGCGGATTCCTATGGTTCGTCGTGATCTTCGGCGGCACAGTCTTCCCGCTGCAGATGGTGCTGCTGCCCCTGTTCGACGCCTACTCGCGCACCGGGCTGTTCGACACCCGCGTCGGCATGATCATGATCTACACGGTGATCTCAATCCCGTTCTCGGCGTTCGTGATGCGCAACTTCTTCACCGGCGTCGCGCACAACGTGTTCGAGGCCGCGGTGCTCGACGGTGCCACGACCTGGCGCATCTTCGTGCGTCTGTACCTGCCGATGGCGTCGAGCGCGCTGGTCGCGATCTTCATCCTGCAGGCCACGTTCGTGTGGAACGACCTGCTGCTCGGCCTCACGCTCAGCCAGTCCGACGACATCCGCCCCATCATCACCACGCTGTCGGGAATGCAGAGCACCTACGGCGGCGCGCAGATGTCGGTCGTGCTGGCCGCGGCCGTGCTCGTCTCGCTCCCCACCGTGGTGCTGTTCCTGTGCACGCAGCGGTTCTTCGCCAAGGGCCTCGCGCTCGGACAGTACTGACCCCCAACCCGCCTCGAAAGGCATCATGAATCCCCTCAT
>NZ_QOAY01000189.1:23246-23847 GCF_003314775.1 Microbacterium sp. H6
CACCGTCGAGGATCTGGTCGCCGATGCGGTCACCCATCACTACGACGACATGATCGCGCCCACGGGCCTCACGAACATGCTCGGCACCGTGCGCGTGGACCACGACCTGACCGCGCTCAGCGCCGTGCAGTTCCCACCGGTGTCGCAAGGACTCACGCAGACCGCCGTGCTGTTCGTCGACGGCCGCCTGTTCGCGTCATACGGCGTGCCCGTCACGCACGAGTGGCGGCCCGACGGGGTGGTGCGGCGCGCGAGCGTGGGTGAGCTCGAGATCGAGACCACGACCGTGTGCGTGCCGGGGAAGACAGCGGTGGCGATCGACATCGCGGTGCGCAACTCCGGTGCGGGCGAGCGTGAGGTGCGGATCGGCCTGTCGTCTGCGGCCCGCGTGACCCGGTCGACCGAGGCCTGGCTCGACGCGGAATCACCGTCGGAACGCGACACCGCGACCGTCGACGGCGGGTGCCTCGTGTTCGGTTCGACCGATGCCGCGGCGTGGAGCGTGCAGGGCCTGATCGGCGGGACCGCGACCCTCAGCGGTGTGGCCGACCTGCCCGATGCATTCGACACCGGGATCGGCGGCAACGGCCGCGGCGGCGAG
>NZ_QOAY01000077.1:0-8852 GCF_003314775.1 Microbacterium sp. H6
GGGGTTCCACGCACTCCGCGCCGCCGTGCGGCATATGGTCGGGGCGAGCGGTTCCGGGCGGGAGATCGCGGGCGGCGTCGCGGCGACGGCCCGCATCGAAGCAGCAGGACTGACACCCACCACGGTCGCCGACGCGGCGGTGCTCGACGCGGTCGACGTCGTCCCCGTGCTGCGTGATGGGGTGTTCACCCGCTTCGAGTGATGTCGCCTCGGCCCGTCCGGCGCGATCCTGCCGGCACGCAGATGTGTGCCGGATGCCGCGGGGCAGGCGCCGGTGTGGGCGAGGACACGTAGGGTCGTGTCATGAGGTACCTTCCCGCTGTCGTCGTCGACGTCGTGCTCGTGCTGATCTTCGCGGCGATCGGTCGCGCCTCCCATGACGAGAACCCCGCAGGGTTCCTCCTCACGGCATGGCCGTTCCTGATCGCCCTCCTGGTGGGGCATGCCCTCGCGGCCCTGTTGCCTGGTCGACCCCGCCGCCCCTGGTCATTGCTGTGGGGCGCGGTGGTCTGGATCGTGACGGTCGCCGGTGGCATGCTCATCCGCGTGTTGAGCGGTGATACGGCGGAGGTGCCCTTCATCATCGTCGCGACGCTCGTGCTGGGGGTGTTCCTGGTCGGCTGGCGCGCGATCGCGGCGCTGGTGCGTCGTCGGCGCAGCTCGGCGGAGAGCATCGACGGATCCGCACCGGTCGAGACGGAGGGCGTCGACGACTCCGACAGGTGAGTCGCGGTCAGCGCGGGAGCTGCGCGGCGAGCCGCACGTCGCTCGTGATCTCACGTCGGGTCCAGGCGAACAGGTGCCGGGAGTCGAATGTGCGCGAGCAGCGTGCACACGACGTCGGCCTCGTGGGCCGGCGGTGCCGGTACGTGACGTGCCCGGCGGGGCAGCTGCCCACCCAGGGCGCGAGCTCCACCGCCGTCTCGCCGTGATGGGTGGTGCCGCCGACGTAGCCGAGGTCGCGGGCGACGCGCTTCCAGATCGGTCCGTGGGCGGCTTCGTGGCCGGCGAGGGCGTGCGCGACCTCATGCAGCAGCACCTGGTGGATGTCGTCATCGTCGAAGCGCGCGGCGAGGTAGCGCGACACGGTGATCCGCTTCTTCGTGTAGTCGCACTGACCGGCCCGACGCTTGGCATTGTCGAAGCCGAACGACCAGCTGTCGTCGAGATGCAGCGTGATCAGTGCCTCGCCCCAGACGCGCACACGGTCAAGTTCCGCCATGCGATCAGGCTAAGCCATGCCGGTGACATCGCGGCCGCGCCGGGCCTCAGCCGGGGATGAGCTGCGGTGGGCGCCGACGCTCGACCGCTTCGATCGCCAGGAGCGCGGTCTCGAGCTCGCTGTCTTCGGCCCCGGACTCGCGACGCAGGAACAGCGACTGCTTGAAGCTCTCGCGCGCGGTCTCGTAGTCGCCGGCGTCGTAGGCGTTCTTGCCATGGTGCTGGTACGCGAAGGCCGCGATCGACAGCCACCGCTGGCCCTCGGCCTCGGCGGCGCAGGTCGCGAGCTCCTGTTCCGCTGCGGCGTGCGCACCCCGATACTGCAGGATCGTCGCATGCAGCACGCGTGCGCGAAGCACGTCCTTGCGAGTCCCCGCCATGCGCGCCTGGCGCACCGTCTCGTCCGCCAGCGCGAGCGCCTCATCGAGGCGGTCGAGCACCTTCAGCAGCCACACGCGCTCCAGCAGAGCGGGCAGGCTGCGCTGCGAATCGATCTCCGCGAGACGGGCCTCGCACTCATCGAGATCGACCTTTTCGCGGAGGGTCTCCTGGTCGTATCCCCGGATGAAACTCATTGCTCTCCTTCCGCAGCGTCCCCACCCAGTCTGCCTTCCGTGCGCGGGGTCCACCCGACGGCGCGCCCTGGTCTGCCGCATCCTGATTTCGACACGCCGCCATCGCTTTCCGGGGGCGCCGTCCGAGCCGCTCGCGCGCGGGGAGCGGGCGGTGCGTCAGCGCAGGAACAGCGAGGCGTCCGGCCGCGGTGAGGCGACGGCGTCGGCATCTGTCACGATCCGCGCCCCCTGGATGAAGGCGTCGACCTCGGCGCCCTGAGCGATCTTGGCGGGATGGGGGCCCGCGGCCAGGATGCGCGGCAGCCACTCCGTCGGCAGGGGAGCGGCGGAGGCGGCGATGACGAGATTCCCGAAGCGCCGGCCCTTGAGCACCTGGGTGTCGGCCAGGATGCCGACCTCCGGAAGCACGTCCGCGATCGTCGCGGCCTGGCGGCGGGCGAAAGCGAGTCCCGGCCCGTCGGCGACGTTGACGAGGAGCACCCCGCCCGGGGCCAACAGCTCTGCGAGTTCCCGGTAGAACTCGACGCTGGTGAGATGCGCGGGTGTCTGCGCACCCGAGTAGACATCGGAGACGACGAGGTCGCAGCTCGCGCGGAGCGCGCTCGGCAGCTTGGCGACTCCTTCGCGGGCATCGCCGATCCTGATCCGGATCGGCGCTCCCTTCGGCAACGGGAGGTGTTCGCGCACCAGCTGCGCGAGCGGAGCCTCGAGCTCGATCACCTGTTGACGTGAGCCGGGCCGCGTCGCGTCGATGTAGCGCGGTACGGTCAGCGCGCCGGCCCCGAGGTGCACGGCGGTCAGGGGGCCGGGGGCGAGCTGATCGATGACCGCGCCCATGCGGACGATGTACTCGAAGTGCAGGTGCGTCGGGTCGTCGAGGTCGACATGGGACTGCGGGGTGCCGTCGACGATGAGCTCGAAGCCGCTCGTGAACTCCGAGGGCACGATGCCGGCGATGCCGCCGTGGTCCAGCCGGACCTGGGGATGCTCGGTGTCGCGCGATCTCGTCCGGCCCATGGGCACGAGCCTACGCGCTGCTCAGCGTCTCAGCGGCTCAGCGCTGCTTGCCGTTCGCACACGTCTCCTGATCGACCGTCTGACCGGAGATCGCCGAGTCGAGCGTCGCACGGGGAGACGGCGCGTCCGTGGCAGGAGCATCCGTCGCCGGCGGATCCGTCACCGGAGCCTCGCCTTCCGTGCCCGGCGCAGGTTCGACGAGTTCGACGCCCCCGTTGTTGCTGACGTCGCCGGTGAGCTGCACGGGCTGACCCGCTTTCAGAGCGTCCCAGATGGTCGCGGCGGCCTGCTCGTTCGGGATCACGCGGTCGGAGTCGTCGGGGTCGGCGAAGACCGGGTACTGGAGGAACACGAACTCGGAGAACGGCACGTCCTTGATCGACAGGGCCAGCTGGGCGAGCCGGATGGGGTTTCCCAACTCGACGCTCGGATCGATGTTGTCCACGATGGTGTCGGCGAGCCCCAGCACCTTGCCGGGGTCGGACAGCACCTCGTCGCTCATGATCTTCTTCACGAGGCGGGACATGTACTGCTGCTGGTTCGACACGCGCGCCATGTCGCTCTCATCGCCGACGCCGTGCCGCGTGCGGATGAATTGCAGGGCCTCGTAGCCCGACACGGTGCGCAGACCCGGCTCCCAGTCGAGCGCGGTGTGCCGGTCGCGGATGCCGTCGCCGCCGATGCACACCTCGACGCCGCCGATCGCGTCGGTCACCTCCATCACGCCGTCGAAGTCGATCTTGGCGGCGAAGGGGATCTCGATCCCGGTGAGCTCGGTGACGGTCTTCGCGACGCAAGACATCCCGGCGTTCTGATAGATCGAGTTGATCTGCGTCTTGCGGGTCTCCGAGGCGATCGATCCGTCTTCTCTGGTGCACTCCGGCGTCGGGATCATGAGGTCGCGGGGAAGCGAGACGACGGTGACGTTGCGCGGCTCTGCCGAGACGTGGACCAGGAGGTTCACGTCGTTGAGGATCCCACCGTCGGCCTTCGAGCAGCGCTCGCCCAGCAGACCCGTCGACACGGCACCGCATTCGTCGGTGCCGAGGACGAGGATGCTGAACTCCCCGGGGTAGGCGCTGATGGACGGCGGCTCCACCTCGGGGGCATCCTCCAACGCGACGGCGCCCTCGTTGAAGCGGTTGAAGTAGTCGGTGACGACGAACGCGGCGACCGCGATCGCGGCGACGAGGATGACACCGACGGAGATCCCGGCGATCTTCAGGAATCCTCTGGCGGGCTTCTGAGCGGGGCGTGTCGCGTGGCGAGCGACCGTCGAGCGGTCGTTGTCAGGAGTGCGGCGAACCATCCGGGGAGCCTACCGGGGGAACCTGATGTTACGGCCACATGACGATTGTGAGAGGAACTTGCAGGTAATTAGTTAGTCGTGGATACTTTTTCCTAACCCCCGGTGAGTACCCGATGCTTGCCAGGACTTTTCAAAGAGGAGATCCCCGCAATGCACAAGCGCATTCTCTCGGCTGTGGCGCTCGGCGCCGTGGCCACGCTCGCCCTCGCCGGTTGCGCCGGCGGCAGCGACACCGGCTCCACCGACGGCAAGGGCCAGGAGCTCACCGTCTGGATCATGAAGGGCACCAACCCCGACGCCTCCGCCTTCTACGACAAGGTGTCCGACGCCTTCGAGAAGGAGACCGGCGCGACGGTCAAGATCGAGGAGATCCAGTGGGCCGACGCCCACGACCGCTTCGTGACCTCCATCGCCGGTGGCACGACCCCCGACATCGCCGAGACCGGCACCACCTGGACCGCGGAGTTCGCCGACGCCGGCGCGCTCGAGCCGCTCGATGAGTACGTCGACGCCGAGAAGGGCCTCCGCGACGACCTCGTCGAGGGCCTCGAAGTCGCCGGCACCTACGACGGCGAGCTGTACGGCATGCCGTGGTACGCGGGCGTCCGCTCGCTGGTCTACCGCGCCGACGTGTTCGAGGAGCTCGGTCTCGAGGCTCCGAAGACGTGGGACGACATCGTCGCCGCGGGTGACGCCATCAAGGCGGCCAAGCCCGACATGCTCCCCTTCCCGGTTCCCGGTGACGCCGAGTTCCAGGTCTACCCCTGGGTCTGGGGCGCCGGCGGCGAGATCGCCACGAAGGACGGCAAGACCTGGACCAGCGAGCTGGACAGCACGCAGTCGCAGGCGGGCATCGAGTTCTACACGGGCCTCGCCACCGAGCACGGCTTCTCCTCCGCAGGTGCCACCACCTGGAAGGAGACCGACCTCCGTGACGCGTTCACGCAGGGCAACGTCGCCATGATGCTCTCGGGCTCCTGGACGCCGAAGTCGCTCATCGAGGCGAACCCCGACCTCGAGGGCAAGATCGGCGCAGCCGTCATCCCGGGTGAGGACGGCGGTATCGCTCCGTCCGTGCTCGGCGGATCACACCTCTCCGTGTTCAACACGACCAAGAACGCCGACCTCGCGTGGGAGTTCGTCAAGCTCATGACCACCGGCGAGTTCGCCGAGCAGTGGTCGAACGAGACCGGCTACTTCCCGGGCGTCCAGTCCGCGATGGAAGAGGCGCTGGCCTCGACCGACCCGCTGGTCGCACCGTTCGCCGAGCAGATGGTCGACGGTGGCGCATCCGTCCCGGTCACCCCGAACTTCGGCGCCGTGCAGGCGAAGAAGACGACCAACTCCATGATCCAGGCCATCCTCAGCGGGCAGAAGGACGTCGCGACCGCGACGAAGGACGCCGCCGCCGAGATGACCGAACTCCTCAACCAGAAGTAAGGAAGCATTCCTTCCATGTCGATGGTGCAAGCGCCACTGCCGGCCACGGAAGCGGAGTCCCCCTCCGCTCCCGTGGCCGGCGGCCGGAAGCGACGCGGTCTCTCGATCGTCGCGGCCCGCCCCTGGCTCCTTCTCGCGCCCGGGCTGGCCATCCTCGCGGTGCTCATGCTCTGGCCGCTCATCCAGGTGTTCATCTACTCGCTGCAGGACTACGGTCTGCGCGAGATCAACACCGGGGAGAACAACTGGATCGGTCTCGACAACTACGTCGAGGCGCTCACCAACCCGACTCTCTGGACGGTGGTGCTGCCGAACACCGTCGGGTTCGCCGCCGTGGCCGTGTTCGTCACGGTCGCCGTCGGCACGCTCGTGGCGCTGCTGCTCGCGCGGCTGGGCACCACCTGGCGCGTCATCGTCTCCAGCTGCATCATGGTCGCGTGGGCGATGCCCGCGGTGACCGGCACGTATGTCTGGACCTTCATCTTCGATGCCGACCGCGGCATCTTCAACACCGTCCTGCGCGACCTCGGCCTGATGGACGATCCCGTGAACTGGTTCACGAACCAGTGGTCGTTCTACGCCATCGTGCTCCTCAACGTCGTACACCACGGCTTCCCGTTCGTCGCCATCACGGTGCTCGCCGGCCTGCTGGGCGTCTCGAAGGAGATGCTCGAAGCCGCAGCGCTCGACGGCGCGGGCGCCTGGCGCCGGTTCTGGAAGATCATCTTCCCCACGCTCAAGCCCGTGTTCTCGGTCGTGATCATCCTCTCCACCATCTGGGACTTCAAGGTCTTCGCGCAGGTGTACCTCATGCCCGGTGGTGGCGGTGGCAACCGTCAGGTGCTGAACCTCGGCGTCTGGTCGTACGTGGAGTCCTTCGGCCAGAACCGGTACGGCTTCGGTGCGGCTCTCGCCGTGCTGCTCACGCTGGTGCTGATCGGCATCACGATCGTCTACATCCGCTCCCTCATGAAGGAGGACGAGCTGTGAACCCGCGTCCGAGGCTCCGCTCCCGCATCGGAATCGGGATCGCGGTCGCCGCCGTCCTGATCTTCACCCTCTTCCCCGTCTACTGGATGGTCTCCAGCGCCTTCGACGGCAAGGCGTCCAGCGGTGGACAGTCGCTCCTCCCGCAGGAGTTCACGTGGGACAACTTCGCCTTCGTGCTCACCGACGGCGGATTCGGCACGTACCTGCGCAACTCGGCGATCGTGGCGCTCGTCACGGTGCTCGTGAGCGCTCTGGTGTGCCTGCTCGCCGCGGTCGCGGTTGCACGCTTCAAGTTCAAGTTCCGCACCACGATCCTGATGATGATCCTGATCGTGCAGATGGTGCCGCTCGAAGCGCTCGTCATCCCGCTGTTCCTGCAGGTCAAGAGCCTCGGTCTGCTCAACAGCATCCTCGGCCTGATGGTCGTCTACGTCGCGCTCTCCCTCGCCTTCGGCATCTGGATGCTCCGCGGCTTCGTCGCCGCCGTTCCCGTCGAGCTCGAAGAGGCCGCCTACATCGACGGTGCGAGCTGGTGGCGGATGTTCCGCTCGGTGCTGCTGCCGCTGGTCATGCCGGGCCTCGTCGCCACGAGCATCTTCAGCTTCATCACCGCATGGAACGAGTTCATCTTCGCGATGACCATCCTGGGTGCGCAGACCGACCAGTACACGGTCTCGATCGGTCTGAAGTCGTTCTTCGGCCTGCACTCCAACGACTGGGGCAGCATCATGGCCGCGTCGACCATCATCACGGTGCCCGTCATGATCTTCTTCGTGCTGGTGCAGCGCAAGCTCGCCTCCGGCATGGTGGCAGGAGCGGTGAAGGGATGACCGACGAGCTCGAACGTCTCGCGAACGGCGTGCTGTGGCCGGGCTTCTTCGGCACCGAGGCGCCCGCGTGGCTGCGCGACGAACTGCGTGATGGACTGGCCGGAGTCGTGTACTTCGGGCAGAACGTCGGAGAGGGCCTGCCTGCGTTGAGCGCCCAGATCCTCGACGCGAACCCGAATGCCCTGATCGGCATCGACGAGGAGGGCGGCAGCGTCACCCGGCTCGAGTCCGCCACCGGGTCGACGGTTCCCGGTGCCGCGCAGCTCGGCCTGCTCGACGATCTCGTCGCCTCGGAGGAGACCGGAGCGGAGTTGGCACGTCGTGTGCGTGCGGTCGGCGCCAACGTCGTGCTCGGTCCGGTCGCCGACGTGAACACCGACCCCCGCAACCCGGTCATCGGCGTTCGCGCGTTCGGTGACGACGAGGCGCTCGTCTCCCGGCACGTGGTCGCGACGATCGACGGCATCCAGGACGGCGCGGTCGCGGCGTGCGTGAAGCACTTCCCGGGTCACGGCGACACCCACATGGACTCGCACCACTCGCTTCCCGAGATCACGCTCGACCTCGAGGAGTTCGAGCGTGTGCATCTGGAGCCGTTCCGCGCGGCGATCGATGCGGGCGTCGATGCCGTCATGACCGCTCACATCGTGGTCCCGGCTTGGGGCGAGCAGCCGGCCACCCTCAATCCGCGTGTGCTCGGCATGCTGCGTGACTGGGGCTACGACGGCGTCATCATCACTGATGCTCTCGACATGGCGGCCATCCGCGAGACGGTCGGACTCGGCGGGGGAGCGGCCATGGCCCTCGCCGCCGGAGCCGACCTCCTGTGCATCGGAAACCCTACCAACCCGGGCGATGCGGCTCTGCCCGACCAGGACGAGCAGGACTTCCGCGCGGCGAGAGACGGGATCGTCGCGGCTCTCCGCGACGGCTCGCTCCCGCGTGAGCGCGTCGAGGAGGCAGCAGCCAGGGTCGCTGCGCTCGCGACCAAGCTCCGCTCCGCCGCGGCCGCGGTAGAAGCCACGCAGGAGCCGACAGGCGACTTCGACGCCGCCGGGATCCTGCGCCGAATGGTGACGATCTCCGGAGGTACTCCCGAGGTGTCGACGGAGCTCGCGGTCATCGATGCGCGTCGCCGATCGACACTGGCGGTCGACAGCGCGGGTTCGTACGTCGCGAGTGCGCTCGCGGAGGAGGGCCTGCGCGTGCGTCTCGACGTGGCGTCCGCGCCGCTGTCCGAGCAGGACCGGGTGCTCGACGAGATGGCGGCCGCGGCGGCCACAGCCTCCGCGACGACCGTGCTCTTGATCGACCGGCCGGACACCGACGCCGCGCAGCGGGCACTCGTCGAACGCGCTGCCGTGCGCGATCCGCACGCTGTGGTCGTCAACGTGGGGCTTCCGACGGCGCAGCCGTTGCCCCTGCCGACCGTGGAGGTCGCCGCAGCCAGTAGGCTCGGTGCCCAGACGG
>NZ_QOAY01000077.1:8867-9757 GCF_003314775.1 Microbacterium sp. H6
GCGTGAAGCACTCCTCGGACGCTTCACGGCGCAGCAGAGGATGACCAGCGCCGGCTGAGACAGGACCCTCCATGGACGATGACGTTCTCGCTCTGGTGCGGCGCTCCCTTCCCAAGGTGAGCGCCGCAGAGGCGCGCGTCGCGGAGAAGATCCTGGGCGACCCGACCCTGGTCGTCGACCTGGCGATCAACGACCTCGCCCAGCTCTGTCAGACCTCGCTCTCGACGGTCGCCCGCTACGCCCAGTCCCTCGGATACAGCGGCTACCGCGAACTCAGGGTCGCGGTCGCCCGCGCGATCACCCTGGAGCAGGCGCAGCAGGCACGGTTCGGTCTGGACACCACCGCGATCGACCCCGACGACGGTCCGAGCGCGATCGCCGCCAAGCTCGCCGCCCAGGAGATCGACGCGATCGAGAAGACCGCGCTCGCCCTCGACGCGGCCGCGCTCGACAGGGTCGCCCGTGCGGTCGTCGATGCCCGGCACATCGATCTCTTCGGCCAGGCCGCGTCATCGCTGACGGCGCAGGACCTGCAGCTGAAGCTGTCGCGCATCGGCTGCTCCGTCTCGCACTCGGCCGACCCGCACCTCGCGGTCACGACGGCTTCGCTGCGCAGTGCCGCCGACGTGGCGATCGCCTTCTCCCATGGCGGCGAGACCACCGAGACACTGCGTGCCCTCGAGGTCGCCCGCGACGCCGGTGCGCTCGCGGTCGCGGTCACCAGCGCTGCGGACTCGCCTGTGGCACTGGCGGCCGATGTCGTGCTGCTCACACACGCGCACGAATCCCCCTTCCGGATGGCCGCGATGTCGAGCCGCATCGCACAGCTCGCGCTCGTCGATGTGCTCTTCGTGCGGGTCGTGCAGCACCGCGGGGAGCCGGTCGCCGTC
>NZ_QOAY01000077.1:9864-15698 GCF_003314775.1 Microbacterium sp. H6
GGCCCGGCGTCGCAGCTGAGGCCCGGCGTCGCAGCTGAGGCCCGGCGAGAAGCACCGGTGCGAGAAGGCAGGCTCGAGAAGGCTCAGTCGACGTGGTCGCGGGTGCTGACCAGGGCGCGGGTCGCGATGCGATGTCCGCGCGCGAGACTCCCCGTCAGCGAGAGGCCGGTGAGCACCCCGGCGAGGAAGCCGGCCGCGAAGGCATCGCCTGCGCCGATGGTCTCCACCACGGGCGCGTCGAGCGCGTCGCTCTCGGCGGTCTCGGTGCCGTCGAACGCCACGGCACCGCTCGCGTCGGTGATGAGCAGATGGCGCGGGTGGGGGAACAGGGCGCGGATCCGCTGCGGCTCGCTCGTGCCGAACACGGCCTCCGCGTCGGGTCGGGTGCAGAACACGATGTCGGCGCGGGATGCGAAGTCCGCGACGATCCTGCGGCCCTCGGCCTCGCGTCCGAGCCAGAGCGCGGGTCGCCAGTTCACATCGAAGCTGAGCAGGCGGCCGGGGCGTCGCTCCGTGAACAGCGCTTCCTGGGCGGCGAGGGCTGAGGCCGACAACGCGGGTGTGATCCCCGAGGTGTGCACGAGCGCCGCATCGCCGAGGAGTGCGGATGCCACCGGCGTCGTGAGCGTCCGGGGCGACAGGGACGCGGCGGCCGACCCGGCGCGGTAGTAGTGCATGGTGCCGTCGACGGCACCGTCCTCCCGTGCCGACAGCTCCTTCACGTAAAGCCCGGTGGGTGCGTCGCCGTCGACCTCGACCGCGGAGTCGTCGACGCCGTGGGCACGCAGCTCAGCGGTGAGGAAGCGCCCGAAGCCGTCGTCACCGACGCGGGAGAGGACCGACGTGCGCACACCTGCCGACGCCAGAGCGATCGCGGTGTTCCACTCCGCCCCGGCGAGGGAGCGGTGGAAGGTCCGGCAGTCCTCGAGCGGACCCGCGGTGGCGGCGACGAGGGCGACCATGCCCTCTCCGAAGCAGACGGCGAGCGGAGTGGTGTCTGGCACGATCTGGACACTACCGGATCGATGCCGGTCCCGCCGATATCGGATTGCAACCTGGATGCGTTTGGTATCTGAGGATCTGCTGGGTACCGTCGAGTCATCACCGTCACCGAGGCGAGGAAGCCTCGGGACGCGCAAAGAAGCGCCCGACAGGGAAGGTCACACAATGCACCAATCAGTCAAGCGTCGGCGAGGACTCATCGCCGTAACCGGAGCCACGATCGCGGCGCTCGCGCTCGCCGGCTGCGTCGCCAGTGAGCGTGGCGACGAGGGCTCGGAAGGATCGGGCGACGTCGACGGGACGTTCGTGTTCGCTGCGTCCTCGGACCCGGCGAGCCTCGACCCCGCCTTCGCGCAGGACGGCGAGAGCTTCCGCGTCTCGCGCCAGATCTTCGAGGGTCTCGTCGGCACCGAGCCCGGCACCGCCGACCCGGCACCGCTGCTCGCCGAGTCGTGGGAATCGTCCGAAGACGGCATGTCGCACACCTTCGAGCTGAAGAAGGACGTCACGTTCCAGGACGGCACGCCGTTCAACGCCGAGGCCGTCTGTGTGAACTTCGACCGCTGGTTCAACTGGACCGGTCTCGCGGCTTCCGAAGCCTTCGGGTACTACTACAACAAGCTCTTCAAGGGGTACGCCTCCAACGCGGCCGACGCCGTCTACAAGTCCTGCACCCCCGACGGCGAGAACTCGGTGACGATCGAGCTCAACAAGCCGTTCGCCGGCTTCGTCGCCTCGCTCTCGCTCCCGGCCTTCGCCATGCAGAGCCCCTCGGCGATGCAGGAGTTCGGTGCGGATGAGGTCAGCGGTTCCGCCGAGGCCCCGCAGCTGTCCGAGTACGCCATGGGCCACCCGGTCGGCACCGGCCCCTACGCCTTCGACGAGTGGGCGCCGGGCGAGCAGGTCACGCTCAAGTCCTACGACGGGTACTGGGGCGAGAAGGGGCAGATCGACGAGATCATCTTCCGCACGATCGACGACCCGACCGCACGCCGCCAGGCGCTCGAATCCGGCTCGATCGACGGCTACGACCTCGTCGGACCGGCCGACACCAAGGCTCTCGAGGACGACGGCTTCACGATGGTGTCGCGCCCGCCGTTCACGATCCTGTACCTCGCCTTCAACCAGGCGGTGCCGGAGCTGCAGGACCCGAAGGTGCGTGAGGCGCTCTCGTACGCGGTCGACAAGGACGCGCTGATCAGCCAGGTGCTGCCGGAGGGCACGCAGAAGGCCATCGAGTTCGTCCCCGAGGTCGTCAACGGCTACAACCCCGATGTCACGACCTACGACTACGACCCCGAGAAGGCGAAGTCGCTGCTGGCCGAGGCGGGCTACACCGAGGCGAACCCGCTGAAGCTCACCTTCAACTACCCGGTCAACGTGTCGCGTCCGTACATGCCGGACCCCGAGCAGATCTTCACCGTGCTGTCGTCGCAGCTGTCAGAGGTCGGCGTCGAGACCACCCCGGTCTCGGAGGAGTGGGTCGAATACCTCGACCGCACCACCGGCACCTCGGACCATGGCATCCACCTGCTCGGCTGGACCGGTGACTACAACGACACCGACAACTTCGTCGGCGTCTTCTTCGGCCAGCAGAGCTCCGAGTGGGGCTTCGACAACCCCGAGCTGTTCCAGAAGCTGAACGAGGCGCGCGGCGTCTCGAACCTCGAGGACCAGACGGCGCTGTACGAGGAGATCAACGAGATGGTCGCCCAGTTCATCCCCGGTGTTCCGCTCGCGCACCCGGCGCCGACCCTGGCGTTCGACCCGCGCGTGAAGAGCTACCCCGCCAGCCCGGTGAACGACGAGGTCTTCACGGACATCGTCCTCACCAAGTAGGCCTGACCACTTGATACGTCGTTCCCCGGTCCCACCCCTTCGGCGGGACCGGGGAACGACGTACCTTCTGATCGACGGAGATCTTCGTGCTGCGCACCATCGGCAGGCGACTGCTGTTCCTCATCCCCACCCTGTTCGGGCTCAGCATCCTGCTGTTCGCCTGGGTCAGGGCCCTTCCCGGCGGCCCCGCGGTCGCCCTGCTCGGCGAGAAGGCCACACCCGAGGCCGTCGCCAGAGTCAACGAGCTCTACGGCTTCGACAAGCCGCTCATCGAGCAGTACTTCATCTGGATCGGGCGGCTCCTCCAAGGAGACTTCGGAACCTCCATCCAGACCAACCGTCCGGTGACCGAGGAGTTCATGCGGCGCTTCCCCGCGACGCTCGAGCTCAGCGTGATGGCGCTCATCTTCGCGGTCGGCATCGGCATCCCGCTCGGATACTGGGCCGCCCGCCGCCACGGCAAGTTCACCGACCACGCATCCGTGGTGCTGAGCCTGATCGGCATCACCATCCCGGTGTTCTTCCTCGCCTTCATCCTGAAGTACGTCTTCGCGGTGCAGCTGGGCTGGCTGCCGTCGGACGGACGACAGAATCCACGAATAGACGCGACCCATCCCACCGGGTTCTATGTGTGGGACGGCATTATCACCGGAGAGTTCGATGCCGCATGGGATGCGATCCTGCACCTGATCCTCCCGGCGCTCGCGCTGGGTACGATCCCGCTCGCGATCATCGTCCGCATCACCAGGGCCAGTGTCCTGGAGGTGCAGAACGCGGACTACGTGCGCACCGGTCGGGCCAAGGGCGTCGGTGCGCCGACGCTGCGCAACCGCTTCATCCTGCGCAACGCCATGCTCCCGGTGATCACCACGATCGGCCTGCAGACCGGGCTGCTGATATCCGGGGCGGTGCTCACCGAGACGGTGTTCGCCTTCCCGGGCATCGGCTCGTTCCTGGCGAGGGCGATCTTCACCAGGGACTTCCCGGTCCTCCAGGGGTTCATCATCTTCATCGCGATCGCGTATGCGCTGATCAACCTGGCGGTCGACGTCTCCTACAGCTTCATCGACCCGAGAGTGAGGGTCCAGTGATGTCCCTCTCCATCGTCCGAAAGGAGGCGGTCGCATGACCATCGCACTCCCGCCCGCCCAAGGTCCCTCGGCGGAGAGCGGCGGCAGCATCGACACCGTCGCCATCGCCCAGGCCGACCTGAAGAACGGCTCCGGCGGCTTCTGGCGGGATGTGTTCCGCCGCCTCCGCCGCAATCCGACGGCATGGATCGGCGCGGCCATCGTGGTGGCGTTCCTGCTCATCGCCGCTCTCGCACCTCTGATCGCTCCCTACCCGGAGACGGCGCTGCCCGGCGCGAAGTACATCACGCCGACCTACATCCCGGGGCCGGGGGAGCTGCCGCAGTTCCCGCTGGGCCTCGACCGCTTCGGCGGCGACGTGCTGTCCAAGCTCATCTGGGGTGCGCAGGCGTCGCTCATGATCGGTGTCATCTCCACCGCGATGGGCCTGGTCGGCGGCATGATCCTCGGGTTGCTCGCCGGCACGTTCGGCGGATGGGTGGACACGCTCATCATGCGCATCGTCGACATCATCCTGTCGGTGCCGAACCTGCTGTTGGCCGTCTCGATCGCTGCGATCCTCGGGCAGACGCCCTTCGCGATCATGATCGCGATCGGGGCGTCGCAGGTGCCGATCTTCGCCCGGCTGCTGCGCGCATCCATGCTGCAGCAGCGCTCCAGCGACTACGTGCTCTCGGCGCAGACGCTCGGTCTCGGCCGCGGCAAGATCACCATGTCGCACGTGCTGCCCAACGCCATCGGCCCCGTGATCGTGCAGGGGACCCTGACGCTCGCCACCGCCGTGATCGATGCGGCGGCGCTGTCGTTCCTCGGCCTCGGCGGAGGCCGCCCGGAGACGGCCGAGTGGGGGCGCATGCTCACCTACGCACAGGCCGAGCTCGCCATCGCACCCTGGCTCGCCTTCCTGCCCGGCATCTGCATCGCCGTCACGGCGCTCGGCTTCACCCTGCTGGGTGAGGCGCTGCGCGAGGCGATGGACCCACGGACGAGGGCGCGATGAGCGCCGCGAAGGAGAAGCAGATGTCGACCGAGCCGTTGCTGTCGGTCCAGGGCCTCGCCGTGGACTTCGCCACCATGGACGGCGTCGTGCACGCGGTCGAGGGCGTCGACCTCGAGATCCGTCCCGGTGAGACGGTCGCGATCGTGGGAGAGTCCGGTTCGGGCAAATCCACCACCGCGATGGCCATCATCGGGTTGCTCGCCGGGGGAGGCCGGATCGCCTCCGGCAGCATCCGCCTCGACGGGAAGGAGATCTCCCGAGCGCCGGAGAACGAACTGCGCACGATCCGCGGCCGCGACATCGGCCTCGTGCCGCAGGACCCGATGTCGAACCTGAACCCGGTGGCGAAGATCGGCACACAGGTGGCGGAGACGCTGCTCGCGCACGGCCTCGCCACGCGGCAGAACGTGCAGGCGAAGGTGGTCGAGGCCCTGACTGCCGCAGGGCTCCCTGATCCGGCGCGGCGCGCGAAGCAATACCCGCACGAGTTCTCCGGAGGCATGCGCCAGCGGGCGCTCATCGCGATCGGTCTGGCCTGCAAGCCGCGCCTGCTGATCGCCGACGAGCCCACCAGCGCCCTCGACGTCACCGTGCAGCAGACCATCCTCGATCAGATCGGGCAGATGACGCGCGAGCTGGGAACGGCGGTGCTGCTCATCACCCACGACCTGGGACTCGCTGCCGAGCGCGCGGAACGGGTGATCGTGATGCACCGCGGCAAGGTCGTGGAGCAGGGCGATGCTCGGCAGATCCTGGAGGATCCGCAGCATCCGTACACGCAGTCGCTCGTGAAGGCGGCACCCTCGGTGGCGGCGGCCCGTCTGCGGCCGGAGGCGTTCCGGGTGCAGGAGCCGGTGGACTCGGCGACGGACGCTTCGACAGGATCAGCGACCCCCGGGGTT
>NZ_QOAY01000077.1:15728-25023 GCF_003314775.1 Microbacterium sp. H6
GCTCCCAGGGCTCGTCGAAGGGCAACATCGTCGAGATCGAGAACCTCACCAAGGTCTACCCGGTACGCGGCCGTGGGGAGGACTTCGTCGCGGTCGACGACGTGTCGCTGGTGATCCCGCGCGGGGAGACGGTCGCGATCGTGGGGGAGTCCGGTTCGGGCAAGACCACGACCGCGCGGATGCTGCTCAAGGTGATCGAGCCCACGAGCGGGCTGATCCGCTACGAGGGCAAGGACATCGCGTCGCTGAGCCGGGCGGAGACGAAGGACTTCCGCCAGCGGGTGCAGCCCATCTTCCAGGACCCGTACTCGAGCCTGAACCCGATGTTCACGATCGAGCGGCTGATCGCCGAACCGTTGGAGTTCTACAAGCGGGGGAGCACTGCGGATCGTCGCAAGCGCGTGCGGCAACTGCTCGACGACGTGGCGCTGCCGCAGTCCATGCTGCGTCGCTACCCGTCCGAGCTCTCAGGCGGTCAGCGGCAGCGCGTCGCGATCGCCCGTGCGCTCGCGCTCTCGCCCGATCTGATCGTGTGCGACGAGCCCGTGTCGGCGCTCGACGTGCTCGTGCAGGATCAGATCCTGAAGCTGCTCGGCGACCTGCAGAGCGAGTACGGCCTGAGCTACCTGTTCATCTCGCACGACCTCGCGGTGGTGCGCCTGATCAGCGACTACGTGTGCGTCATGAAGGACGGGAAGCTGGTGGAGGCCGCGACCTCGGAGGAGATCTTCACGAACCCGCGCGACCCCTACACGAGGCGTCTGCTGGCGTCGATCCCGGGCAACGAGCTGAACATCGCCTCCTGAGGCCCCGTTCGCCGACACCCAACCCGCCCGCCGAGACCCATCGCCGCAGACGTCTGCGGCGATGGGTCTCGGCGCTGACGGTGGGTGTGGACGACTCCGGCGGGGTGCCAATACCGCAGGTTCGAAGATTGGTCAAGGATTGCGCTTGCCATGTCGCAGAATCGTGCGTATAGTTGGTAGTTGCGCTCGCTTCTCCCTGCCCTCATATGGTGGTCGGCATCTGTTGAGTTCCCGGGCGCACACTCCACCTGACGACAAAGGAATCGAGAAGCCCTGCGGGGCTCACGGAGGTTATTCCCTTGGCTGCTGCTCGCAACGCATCCACATCCACCACCACCAAGAACGGACGCGGAGCTTCCCGTCTTTCGTTCGCCAAGATCTCCGACACGCTGACGGTCCCTGACCTTCTCGCCCTGCAGACCGAGTCCTTCGGTTGGCTGGTCGGCAACGACGCCTGGAAGGCGCGCGTGGCCGAGGCCAAGGCCGCCGGTCGTACCGACGTGAACGAGAACAGCGGCCTCGGCGAGATCTTCGAGGAGATCTCTCCGATCGAGGACCTCGGCGAGACGATGCAGCTGTCGTTCACGAACCCGTACCTCGAGCCGGAGAAGTACTCGATCGAGGAGTGCAAGGAGCGTGGCAAGACCTACGCCGCTCCGCTGTACGTCGAGGCCGAGTTCATGAACCACCTCACGGGTGAGATCAAGACCCAGACGGTCTTCATGGGCGACTTCCCGCTCCAGACCGACAAGGGCACGTTCATCATCAACGGCTCCGAGCGCGTCGTCGTCTCGCAGCTCGTGCGCTCGCCGGGTGTCTACTTCGACAAGACCCCCGACAAGACGAGTGACAAGGACATCGTCTCGGCGCGCGTCATCCCGAGCCGTGGTGCATGGCTCGAGTTCGAGATCGACAAGCGCGACCAGGTCGGCGTGCGTGTCGACCGCAAGCGCAAGCAGTCCGTCACGGTCTTCCTCAAGGCGCTGGGCATGACCAGCGAGGAGATCCTGGCCGAGTTCGCCGGCTACACCTCGATCGAGGAGACGCTCTCGAAGGACACGATCGTCACGAAGGAAGATGCTCTCCGCGACATCTACCGCAAGCTCCGTCCGGGCGAGCAGGTCGCAGCCGAAGCCGCGCGTGCGCTTCTCGACAACTTCTACTTCAACCCGAAGCGCTACGACCTCGCCAAGGTCGGTCGCTACAAGATCAACCACAAGCTGGGCCTCGACCAGCCGCTGACCTCGTCGGTGCTCACCGTCGAGGACATCGTGGCCACGATCAAGTACCTCGTGCGTCTGCACGCAGGCACCGAGGAGACCTTCACCGGTATCCGCGGCGGCAAGAAGGCCGAGATCCGTCTCGCGACCGACGACATCGACAACTTCGGCAACCGTCGCATCCGCGCGGTCGGCGAGCTCATCCAGAACCAGGTCCGCACGGGTCTGTCCCGCATGGAGCGCGTCGTCCGCGAGCGCATGACCACGCAGGACATCGAGGCCATCACGCCGCAGACCCTGATCAACGTGCGCCCCGTCGTCGCCGCGATCAAGGAGTTCTTCGGAACCTCGCAGCTGTCGCAGTTCATGGACCAGAACAACCCGCTCGCGGGTCTGACGAACAAGCGTCGTCTCTCCGCGCTCGGCCCCGGTGGTCTCTCGCGTGACCGCGCCGGTGTCGAGGTCCGTGACGTCCACCCGTCGCACTACGGCCGCATGTGCCCGATCGAGACTCCTGAAGGCCCGAACATCGGTCTGATCGGTGCGCTCGCGACGTTCGCGCGCATCAACTCGTTCGGCTTCATCGAGACCCCGTACCGCAAGGTCGTCGACGGTGTCGTCACCGAGCAGATCGACTACCTGACGGCTTCCGAAGAGGTCGACTTCAACATCGCGCAGGCCAACGCCCCGCTCGATGCCAAGGGTCGCTTCGTCGAGAGCCACGTCCTGGCACGCCCGAAGGGCGGCAGCGGCGAGGTCGACATGTTCCTCCCCGAGGACATCGGCTACATCGACGTCTCGCCGCGCCAGATGGTGTCCGTCGCGACCTCGCTCGTCCCCTTCCTCGAGCACGACGATGCACAGCGCGCCCTCATGGGTGCCAACATGCAGCGTCAGGCCGTGCCGCTGCTGCGCAGCGACTCGCCGCTCGTCGGAACCGGTATGGAGGGCTACACGGCCATCGACGCCGGTGACGTGATCACCGCCGAGAAGGCCGGTGTCGTCTCCGAGGTCTCCGCGGACCGCGTCGTGGTCATGCTCGACGAGGGCGGAACGCAGGAGTACCACCTGCGCAAGTTCGACCGCTCGAACCAGGGCACGTCCTACAACCAGAAGGTCGTCGTCAACGCCGGTGAGCGCGTCGAGGTCGGAGAGGTCATCGCCGATGGCCCCGCCACCGAGAACGGCGAGCTGGCCCTCGGGAAGAACCTCCTCGTCGCGTTCATGACGTGGGAGGGCTACAACTTCGAGGACGCGATCATCCTGAGCCAGGACCTGGTGAAGGACGACACCCTCTCCTCGATCCACATCGAGGAGTACGAGGTCGACGCCCGCGACACCAAGCTCGGCAAGGAGGAGATCACCCGTGACCTCCCCAACGTCAGCCCGGAGCTGCTGAAGGACCTCGACGAGCGCGGCATCATCCGCATCGGTGCCGAGGTCCGCCCCGGCGACATCCTCGTCGGCAAGGTCACGCCGAAGGGTGAGACCGAGCTGTCGGCCGAGGAGCGTCTGCTCCGCGCGATCTTCAACGAGAAGAGCCGCGAGGTCCGCGACACGTCCCTGAAGGTGCCTCACGGCGAGCAGGGCACGATCATCGCGGTCAAGGAGTTCAACGCCGAGGACGGCGACGACGAGCTCGGCTCCGGCGTCAACCGCCGCGTCGTGGTCTACATCGCCCAGAAGCGCAAGATCACCGAGGGTGACAAGCTCGCCGGCCGTCACGGCAACAAGGGTGTCATCGCGAAGATCCTCCCGATCGAGGACATGCCGTTCATGGCGGACGGCACCCCGGTCGACATCGTCCTGAACCCGCTCGGCATCCCGGGTCGAATGAACTTCGGCCAGGTGCTCGAGACCCACCTCGGGTGGATCGCGAAGCAGGGCTGGAAGGTCGAGGGCACACCGGAGTGGGCAGTGCGTCTGCCGGAGCAGGCCTTCGAGGCAGCCCCCGGCACGAAGGTCGCGACCCCGGTGTTCGACGGTGCGAGCGAGGAGGAGATCGCAGGTCTCCTCGACGCGACCATCCCGACCCGCGACGGTGTCCGTCTGATCGACTCCACCGGAAAGGCCCAGATGTTCGACGGCCGCTCCGGCGAGCCGTTCCCGGCCCCGATCTCGGTCGGCTACATGTACATCCTGAAGCTGCACCACCTGGTCGACGACAAGATCCACGCACGTTCCACGGGTCCCTACTCGATGATCACCCAGCAGCCGCTCGGTGGTAAGGCGCAGTTCGGTGGACAGCGCTTCGGTGAGATGGAGGTGTGGGCCCTCGAGGCCTACGGCGCCGCGTACGCGCTCCAGGAGCTCCTCACGATCAAGTCCGACGACATCCTCGGCCGCGTCAAGGTGTACGAGGCGATCGTCAAGGGCGAGAACATCCAGGAGCCGGGCATCCCCGAGTCCTTCAAGGTGCTCATGAAGGAGATGCAGTCGCTCTGCCTGAACGTCGAGGTCCTCTCGGCCGACGGCACGCTGGTCAACCTCCGCGACACCGACGATGAGGCGTTCCGCGCCGCAGAGGAACTCGGTATCAACATCTCCAGCCGCTTCGAGGCCGCCTCGATCGACGAGATCTAATCCTTCGGAGGGCCCGGGACCCACGTCTCGGGCCCCCCGAAGCAGACTTCTCAAAAAGAATTTCCGACACAGGAGAACTAGTGCTCGAGTCCACAACTTTCGATGAGCTTCGCATCGGCCTGGCGACCGCAGACCACATCCGCGCGTGGTCCTACGGCGAGGTCAAGAAGCCCGAAACCATCAACTACCGCACCCTCAAGCCGGAGAAGGACGGTCTCTTCGGAGAGCAGATCTTCGGCCCGTCCCGCGACTGGGAGTGCGCCTGCGGCAAGTACAAGCGCGTCCGCTTCAAGGGCATCGTCTGCGAGCGCTGCGGCGTGGAGGTCACCAAGAGCTCCGTCCGTCGTGAGCGCATGGGTCACATCGAGCTCGCCGCTCCCGTCACCCACATCTGGTACTTCAAGGGCGTGCCCTCGCGCCTGGGCTACCTGCTCGACATGGCACCGAAGGACCTCGAGAAGGTCATCTACTTCGCCGCCTACATGGTCATCTCGGTCGATGAGGAAGCTCGTCACCGCGACCTGGGCACGCAGGAGAACAACATCCGTCTCGAGCTGAAGACGCTCGGCGACCGCCGCGACGCCAAGATCGCGGAGCGCCTGGCCAAGCTGGAGGAGGAGCTCGCTGCTCTCGAGGCGGAGGGTGCCAAGGCCGACGCCAAGAAGAAGGTCAAGGACGCCGCCGAGAAGGAGATGTCGCTCATCCGCAAGGGTGCCGACGAGGCGATCCTGAAGCTGGAGCGCGTGTGGGAGGACTTCCGCACGCTCGAGGTCGGCGCACTCCGTCCGGAGGACGACGTCTTCCACGAGCTGCAGGACCGCTTCGGTCAGTACTTCGAGGCCTACATGGGTGCCGAGTCGATCCAGCGTCGCCTCGCGGCGTTCGACCTCGAGGCCGAGGCGGAGAACCTGCGTCTGCAGATCTCCGAGGGCAAGGGCCAGCGCAAGATCCGTGCGATCAAGCGCCTGAAGGTCGTCAGCTCGTTCCTCGAGACCGGCATGAGCCCGGCGTCGATGGTCCTGGACGTCGTCCCGGTCATCCCGCCGGAGCTGCGCCCGATGGTCCAGCTCGACGGTGGCCGCTTCGCGACCTCCGACCTGAACGACCTGTACCGCCGCGTGATCAACCGCAACAACCGTCTTCGTCGTCTGATCGACCTCGGTGCCCCCGAGATCATCGTCAACAACGAGAAGCGCATGCTGCAGGAGGCCGTGGACGCACTGTTCGACAACGGTCGCCGTGGTCGCCCCGTCACCGGTACCGGCAACCGTGCCCTGAAGTCGCTCAGCGACATGCTGAAGGGTAAGCAGGGTCGTTTCCGTCAGAACCTGCTCGGAAAGCGTGTCGACTACTCCGGCCGTTCGGTCATCATCGTCGGCCCGCAGCTCAAGCTGCACCAGTGCGGTCTGCCCAAGCAGATGGCTCTGGAGCTCTTCAAGCCGTTCGTCATCAAGCGTCTGATCGACCTCGGTCACTCGCAGAACATCAAGGCCGCCAAGCGTGCCGTCGAGCGCACCCGTCCCGAGGTCTGGGACGTGCTCGAGGAGATCATCCGCGAGCGTCCGGTGCTGCTCAACCGTGCACCCACCCTGCACCGTCTGGGCATCCAGGCGTTCGAGCCCCAGCTCGTCGAGGGCAAGGCCATCCAGCTGCACCCGCTCGTCTGCGCGGCGTTCAACGCCGACTTCGACGGTGACCAGATGGCTGTCCACCTGCCCCTGTCGGTCGAGGCTCAGGCCGAGGCCCGCGTGCTGATGCTCGCGTCGAACAACATCCTGAAGCCGTCGGACGGCCGTCCGGTCACCCTGCCTTCGCAGGACATGATCATCGGTCTGCACCACCTGACCACGGTCAAGGAAGGCGCGACCGGCGAGGGCCGTGCATTCGGTTCGGTGGGCGAGGCGATCCTGGCCAAGGACGAGGGCTCCCTCGACCTGCAGGCGAAGATCCGCATCCGCATCCCCGGCCTGACGTTCCTCGAGGGCGAAGCTCCCGAGGGCTACGAGCGTCACGGTCTCGTCGACGCCTCGCTGGGTCAGGCGATCTTCAACGACACGCTGCCGAAGGGCTACCCGTTCGTCCGCGAGCAGGCTGACAAGAACAAGCTGTCGCAGATCGTCAACAAGCTGGCCGAGGAGTACCCCAAGGTCGAGACGGCTGCGTCGCTGGACCGCATCAAGGACGCCGGCTTCTACTGGGCAACGCGCTCCGGTGTGACCGTCGCCCTGAGCGACATCCTCACGCCGCCGAACAAGGCGGAGATCGTCGCGGGCTACGAGAAGCAGGCCGCGAAGGTCCAGTCGCAGTACGAGAAGGGTCTGACGACCGACTCGGAGCGTCGCCAGGAGCTCATCAAGATCTGGACCGAGGCCACAGACGAGGTTCAGGCCGCCATGAAGGCGAACTTCCCCGAGGACAACACCATCAACCGCATGGTGTCGTCGGGTGCTCGTGGTAACTGGCTGCAGATCCGGAACATCGCCGGTATGCGTGGTCTGGTGAACAACCCCAAGGGTGAGATCATCCCGCGTCCGATCATCTCCTCGTACCGCGAGGGTCTGTCGGTTGCGGAGTACTTCATCGCGACGCACGGTACCCGTAAGGGTCTCGCCGACACCGCTCTGCGTACCGCCGACTCGGGTTACCTGACCCGTCGTCTGGTGGACGTCTCGCAGGACGTCATCATCCGCGAAGAGGACTGCGGCACGTCGAAGGGCCTCGAGCTCCCGATCGCCGCTCCGAACTCGCAGGGTGAGCTGGTGCGCGACGCGAACGTCGAGAACTCGGTGTTCGCCCGTACGCTGGCCTCGGCCGTGGTCGACAGCAAGGGCGAGGTTCTCGCCGAAGCCGGTGAGGACGTCGGTGACGTGCTGATCGACAAGCTCGTCGCTCTGGGTGTCGAGACCATCAAGGTGCGCTCGGTCCTGACCTGCGACTCCGCCGTCGGTGTGTGTGCACAGTGCTACGGCCGTTCGCTCGCGACCGGAAAGACCGTCGACATCGGCGAGGCCGTCGGCATCATCGCGGCCCAGTCGATCGGTGAGCCCGGTACCCAGCTGACGATGCGTACCTTCCACACGGGTGGTTCGGCATCGGCGGATGACATCACGCAGGGTCTGCCCCGCGTGCAGGAGCTCTTCGAGGCGCGTACCCCCAAGGGCGCGTCGCCGATCGCCGAGGCCGACGGCCGCATCGCGATCGACGAGACCGACAAGGGCAAGAAGGTCATCCTCACGCCCGACAGCGGCGACGAGCCCGTCATCTACCCGGTGCTGAAGCGTGCCACGCTTCTCGTCGAGGACGGGCAGCACGTCACGGTCGGTCAGCCGATCCTGGTGGGCACGCTCGACCCCAAGGAGATCATGCGCGTCATGGGTGCTCGCGAGGTGCAGCGTTACCTCGTCGGCGGCGTCCAGGGCGTGTACCGCTCGCAGGGTGTGCCGATCCACGACAAGCACATCGAGGTCATCGTCCGTCAGATGCTCCGCAAGGTCACCGTCGTCGATCACGCCGACACGACCCTGCTCCCGGGTGAGATGGTCGACCTCAAGCGCTACCAGTCGATCAACCGCGAGGCTGTGGCAGAGGGCAAGCGCCCCGCGTCCGGCCGTCCGGAGCTGATGGGTATCACGAAGGCGTCGCTCGCGACCGAGTCGTGGCTGTCGGCCGCCTCCTTCCAGGAGACGACCCGCGTGCTCACCGAGGCTGCGATGCAGGGCAAGCGCGACCCGCTGGTCGGTCTCAAGGAGAACGTCATCATCGGTAAGCTCATCCCCGCCGGAACCGGTCTCTCGAAGTACCGCGACGTCACGGTCGAGGCCACAGAGGAAGCCAAGAGCGAGCGCTACCCGAACCGGATCTTCGCATCCGACGGTGCGTACGCCGATGGTGACTTCGGCTACGTCGACTTCGACGCGTTCTCGACGGACGACATCACCCCAGGCACCTACAACTGATTGAGGTTGTCGAGCGACGAAGTCGCGACACAACTGAGTGCTGAGTGACGAAGAAGGCCCCAGGGTTCGCCTTGGGGCCTTCTTCGTGCCCGGGTTTCACGCCATGCCGTCGACGGGGCTCCGGGCGCGGCGGGGTCAGTCGAAGATGTGCTCGATGATGCTCGAGGTGTAACCGGTCGGCGCCAGGTTCGAGTAGCGGGTGTCGATCATGACGTCGTCACGCCAGAACAGGGTGCGGCCGTCCGTCACGGGGTACTGCTCGTTGGGCCAGGTCTTCTCGCATCGGGTGCCGCCGTCCGGCGTGAAGCAGGAGAAGCCCTCGTTGTCGGCGAGTGCATTGAGCATGTCGAGCGCGGGACCGCGGTTCATCCGCGAGATGGTGGTCGTGAGCCTCGTGGTGTCTGCGCGCGGGTCGGCCCAATTGCAGGTGAGGGCGCCGTCCGCACCCACGCCCGAGGGTCCGAAGGCGGCGTCGTTGAGCGGGATGTCTCCGAGCTCGGCGAGCACGGATTCCGACAGGATCGCGCGGCAGTCTGTCGGGAGCGTGACGGCCTTGGCGGTGGGCGTGGGGGAGGGCGTTCCGGGCCCCTCCGTGCTGGTCGAGTCCGGGCTGGGCGCGTCGCTCGCTGCTGAGGGCGCCGAGGACCCTGCTCCCGCGCCGGCTTGCGGAGTGCACGCCGTGAGGGCGATGAGGAGCGAGAGGGCCACGGCGGCGCCGGCGAGGCGGGGG
>NZ_QOAY01000077.1:25111-38692 GCF_003314775.1 Microbacterium sp. H6
TCAGGGCGTCCCGGCACCGCGATAGTGTCAGCGGGTGAGCAACGTGACTTCTGCTGCCGGTTCCGTGGTCGTGATCGGCGATGCCCTGATCGATGAGATCCGTGATGATTCGGGGGTGCGCGAGCTCGTCGGCGGCGCTGCGCTGAATGTGGCCGTCGGCCTTCGTCGGCTGGGGGTCGACACCACGCTGATCGCGATGGTCGGTGACGATGAAGCGGGCGCCCACATCCGCGAGTACCTCGGGGATCACGGGGTGCGCCTGATCTCGAGCGAGGCCCCGCACGGCTCCTCTCGTGCCGTCGTACAGCGCGCGTCGAATGGCGAGCCGCAGTACGTGTTCAATGAGGCGGCGCAGAAGCGCAGCATCCGATACTCCGATGAGGCACGTCAGGCGATCTCCGACGCCGCGCTCGTCGCCATCAGCTGCTTCCCCTTCGATGTGCCGGCAGAGGTCGATGCCCTGGTCGATGCCCTGGGCGATGCGAGGGTCGCCGTCGACCCGAACCCGCGCACCGGGATGCTCAGCGATCGCGAGGAGTTCGTCCGCGGGTTCGAGCGGCTGGCGACGTCGGCGGCCGTCGTCAAGGTCGGCGCGGATGATGCAGCGATCCTCTACGACGGCGACCTGGACGCACTGCGGGGGCGCCTGCGAGACCTCGGAGCCGCTGCCGTACTGGCGACCGCGGGAGCGGAAGGTGCCATGATCGATGCGGACGCCGGTGTCGTCTCCGCGCCCATCGCCCAGCTTCCCGGAGCCGTGATCGACACCGTCGGGGCGGGTGACGCGACGCTCGCGGCGGTCTCCGAGGGCCTGGTCTCGGCGTCGCCGTCCGACCTGGCGCAGTGGCGCGTGCTCCTGCTGCGAGCCATGGACATCGCCGCTGCGACCTGCCGCGCAGAGGGCGGCCTGCTGCGGACTCCGGAGTCTCTGGCCGACTCGGGGCGGGGCGTGAACGGCAGCTGACGTTTCGATTTCTTGCACCCGCCTCGGACAGGTATGCTTGTCTCTCGTGCCCCCGGTTGGCTGTTCAAGTCGGACGGGTGCGCTCTGGCGAGTTACCCAAGCGGCCAAAGGGATCTGACTGTAAATCAGACTGCACTGCATTCGGGGGTTCGAATCCCTCACTCGCCACCAGAATCAAGGCCCCGAGATCCGCGGATACACGCGAGATTCGGGGCCTTAGCTGTTCCTCGAACCAGCCGCGCGACCTCCACGTGACACGGCCGGTCAGGGCGAGCCCGATCCCGGGCACCCGCGACGGCGTTCCGAGCATCCACACGGGTCGGCGTGCGTATCCGACGTCACCGCCGTCGTCGCCTGGCCACGTCCGCTGCACGGCCCTCGACGGAGCGGACCGTGTGAAGGGGGGACCGGACCTGCATCGCACGTCGACGGGCTCGACGAAGTCTCCCTGTTACGCGTCGTGAAGCCGGATATCCATCGACGACGAACGGTGACTGCGGACGGGCTGCAGGTGCGGGCGAGCCCATAGATTTCGGGCAGAAGTCGACCCGAGGAGTCCCGTGCACACCGTCAGCATCCCAGCCGTCGCGCCATCGGCGCAGACGAGCATCACCCTGGCCGGGCGACCAGTCTCCCGGCTCGGCTTCGGCGCCGCCCGGCTCACCGCAGGTGACGGATGGGGGCGCGCCTCCGACGAGGGCGAGCCACGTCGGCTCCTGCGTGCGGCGATCGACGAGGGATACGACTACGTCGACTCCGCCGATGCGCTCGGTCCCGGCATCAGCGACGAGATCATCGGAGACGTCGTCCGTCCCTCTGAGAAGGTGCTCGTCGCGTCGAAGGTCGGGATGCTGCGCACCGGTCCGCACGGGTGGGGTGTGCTCGGCCGACCGGACTATCTCCGTCAGCAGGTGCACGCCACGCTGCTCCGACTGCGCCGGGATCAGATCCCCCTGCTGTACCTGCACCGCATCGACCCTGCCGTCCCGCTCGCCGATCAGTGGGGAACGCTGCGCGAGCTCCGCGACGAGGGGCTGATCGGTCACCTCGGTGTGTGCGAGCCGGACCTCATCCAGCTCGACGAACTGGTCGAAATCGAGGTGCCGGCGGCCGTGCAGAGCCTGTACAACATCGCGGCGCCGGCGAACGCGGTGGTCGCCGACAGAGCCGCGGAGCTGGGCGTGCCCTTCGTCGCCTACTGGGCGCTGATCGGTCGTGGGCTGGCGCGCAGCGAGTACGACCGGGTCTTCCGGGTGCTCGGCGCGGGGGGAGCACCGTTCGGATTGTCGGCAGCGCAGACCGCCCTCGCCTGGGCGCTGAGCACGCGTCCGAACGGACTCGCCCTCGTCGGGTCGCGCTCCCTCCGACACCTCGCCGAGAATCGACGTGCCCTGGAGTTGCGACTGCCGGATGATGTGACGAGTCGGCTGGCAACCGAGGTCGCCGATGCGCTCGGCGGCGTCGCCTTCGACCCGCGTCGCACGGCGGAGGACGAGAGATGAGCCTCGACATCCGACCCGGCACAGACCCGCTCGACGCGTATCTGGCCTTCGACACCGCCGCACCGCAGCGGGGGAGCATCCCCGCCGATGCCTCGATCGAGAGTGCCTTCGACGGTGCCGCGGACGGCACGCACGACCGCATCGCCGCGTCGGTGAGGGCTCTGCGCCCCGAGCTCGTCGCGCTCGCCACCGATCTGTACGAAAACCCCGAGATCGGCTTCCAGGAGGTCTACTCCTCCGGACGCATCGCCGACCTCCTCGACGCACACGGCATCGACGTCCAGCGCGGAGCCTTCGGACTCGACACCGCTTTCCGGGCCACGGTGGGCGAGGGCGACGCGCACTTCGCGATCATCGCGGAGTACGACGCGCTGCCGGAGGTCGGTCATGCGTGCGGGCACAACATCATCGCCGGTCAGGCAGTCGGAGCCTTCCTGGCGGCACGGGATCATCTCGCGCCGGGCGGAGGGCGCCTGTCGATCATCGGTACCCCGGCCGAGGAAGGCGGGGCGGGCAAGGAGCTCATCATCCGCGCCGGCGGTTTCGACGACGTGGATGCCGCGGCGATGGTGCACCCGGGCGGAGGTACCAGTGTCTCCCCGGTGTATGGAGGCGGCACGAGCGGCGTGCGCCGCGTGCGGGTGACCTACCGCGGTCGCGCGGCCCACGCCGCGCTCAGTCCGTACCTCGGTCTCAACGCGCTCGACGCCGTGGTCACCGCCTACCAGGGCGTGGCGCAGCTGCGTCAGCACATCCTGCCCGTCGACCGGATCCACGGCATCATCACCGACGGCGGCGCGGCGGCCAACGTCGTGCCGGAGCGCGCCGCTGCGGAGTTCCTCATCCGCTCGACCGAGGTGGCGACGTTGAACGCCTTGACGCAGCGAGTGGTCGACATCCTCGAAGCGGCGGCGCTCAGCACCGGCACCACGGCGGAGCTGGACGTCGACTTCGAGCCGCCCTACCTCCCGCTGCGCCCGAACGTCGAGCTGAACAAGCGCTGGGCCACCGCCCTCACCCGGCAGGGCAGATCCGTCCCCGTACGGCCGGCGGTCGTGCGGCAGGGCGGCCCATCGACAGACATGGGCAACGTCAGTCAGTTCATCCCGGCGATACACCCGGCGCTCGGTCTGGGCGCGGCCTCCGACGTGCTGCCCCACAACGCCGCCTTCGCGGATGCCACCGTGCGTCCTCCTGCGTTCGACACGCTGGTCGACGGTGCGATCGGTCTCGCCGCGACAGCACTCGACTACCTCGCCGACGAGGGGCTGCAGGCGGCGGTCTCCGCCGAGTTCGTCGCGACCGGTGGACGGTACCGCTGGGGGGACGGATGACGGCGACAGCAGCGCTCGCACCGGCCACCCGGGTGCGCGGCCTCCGTTTCGGGGGGTGGCTGCCGTTCACCCTGCACCGGCTGCTCGACGCGGTGATCGTGCTCTGGGCAGCGGCGACCCTCGCTTTCGTGGCGCTCAAGCTGATTCCCGGCGATCCGCTCGACAGCCTGCTCGCCGGGGTGCTCGATGCGCCGCCGGAGCTGCGCCAACAGGTCGCCGCGTATTACGGCCTCGACCAACCCGTGTTCGTGCAGTACCTCACGTTCCTCGCGAACCTGGTGCAGGGGGATCTGGGGATCAGTTACCAACGCTCCGCCCCCGTCACACAGATCATCTTCTCCGAGCTCGGTGCGACGGTCGAGCTCACGGTGACCGCCATGGCGATCGCCGGCATCGTCGCGGTGGGACTCGCGCTCGCCACTTCCGGACGTCGCCGCTCGGCGCGTCTGGCTGCGCAGGCGATCGAGCTGGTCGCGATCTCGGTGCCGTCGTTCTGGCTCGGCATCCTGCTGATGAACCTGCTCTCGTTCACGTTCCCGATCTTCCCGGCCTTCGGCGCCAATGGTCCCGCCTCCCTCGTGCTCCCCGCCGTCACCCTCTCGGTGCCGCTCATCGGGGTGCTCGCCCAGGTGCTCCGCGAGCGCATGGAGTACACGCTGCACGAGCCCTTCGTGACGACCGTCCTCGCCCGTGGTGTCTCGGAGAGTCGGCTGCGCTCGCACCACGTGCTGCGCCATGCCGCGATTCCGGCACTCACGCTGAGCACCCTGATCTTCGGCTCGCTGCTCAGCGGCGCAGCAGTGCTCGAGACCCTGTTCGCCCGTCCGGGCCTCGGCCGCATCGCCGTCTCCGCGGTCGCCGACCGCGACATCCCGGTGGTGCTGGGCACCGTGGTCTTCGCGGCCCTGGTGTTCGTGGTCGTGAACATCGTGGTCGACCTCGTGTACCCGCTGTTCGACCCGAGATTGAAGGAGGCGCGCTCATGACCGCTTCGGCCGTCCTGCAACCGGCCCCCGCCGACGGCCTCGTGCGCCGACGGGTGCATCCGCCGGTCGGCGTGCTCCTGGCGATCGCGGTGCTCGCCGCCCTGCTCGTGATCGGCCTCGCTCCTGGGGCCTTCACCTCATATGACCCGTTGCAGGGTGATCCGCTCTCCTCACTCCAGGCGCCGAGTGTGGCGCACCCCTTCGGTACCGATCAGCTCGGTCGCGACGTGCTCTCACGCGTTCTGCACGGCGCCCAGTACTCGCTCTCTCTGGGCCTGCTCGCGACGGCGATCGGCCTCGTCGGCGGCATCGTGCTCGGGGTCGCCGCCGGATACTCCCGCGGCTTGGCCGACCGGCTGATCAGCCGGTTCCTCGACATCCTGCTCGCCTTTCCCGAGGTGCTGCTCGCGCTGATCCTGATCACCGTGCTCGGCCCGGGGATGTCGAGCGTCATCTGGGCCGTCGGTATCGGCCGTATCCCCGGTGCGGCTCGCCTCGTGCGGTCTCAAGTGCTGCAGGTGCGCCGATCCTCCTACGTCTCGTCGGCCGTGGGGCTCGGGCTGCCGTCGCTCACGGTGGTCGCGCGGCACGTGGTTCCCAACAGTCTCGGCCCCGTGCTCGTCAACTCGGTGCTCGGCGTCGGGGTGTGCATCATCTTCGGCGCGTCGCTGAGCTTCCTCGGACTCGGTGCCGTGCCGCCCACCCCGGAATGGGGGCTGATGCTGTCGGAGGCCAGACAGTACCTCTCGCTCGCTCCGTGGGTCAGCGTCTGGCCCGGAGTCTTCATCACCCTGACCGTGGTCTCGGTCACGGTGACCGGCCGTTGGTGGCAGCAGAGCGTCGTCTCGCGGAGGAGGTCGCTGTGACCGTCGTCGATTCCCACCCCCTGGTGTCGACCGTCGACGAGGAAGCCAACGAGACGGCGATCGTCTCGGTGCGCGACCTGCGTGTGCGCTTCCCCGGGGCCGTTGCCCCTGCGGTCGACGGCGTGTCGTTCGCCGTCACTGCCGGACGCTGCGTGGCCCTGGTCGGTGAATCGGGGTCGGGCAAGAGTGTCACCGCGCGCAGTCTTCTCGGACTGTCCGGCCGCGGCGCGCAGATCACATCGACCGAGCTCCGCTACGGCGCGATCGACCTGAGGGGGCTGCGTGGTCGCGGATGGTGTGCCGTGCGGGGGAGTGGGATCGGCCTCGTGCATCAGGACGCGCTGGTCTCGCTCGATCCGCTGCGTCGGGTCGGAGCCGAGGTCGCCGAAGGTCTCGATGGCATCGGCTCCCGGCGGGCGCGTGCGGCCAACGTCGAGGAGCTGCTCGGTCGCGTCGGTGTCCCCGAGCCTCGGATGCGCGCGCAGCAGCGTCCGCATGAGCTCTCGGGTGGATTGCGACAGCGTGCTCTGATCGCGTCGGCCATCGCGGGTGGGCCGCGCGTGCTCATCGCGGATGAACCGACGACGGCGCTCGATGTCACGGTGCAGGCGCAGATCATCGATCTGCTGATCGAACTCAAGACCACCGGCACCGGCATCCTCCTGGTCAGCCACGACCTCGCCGTCGTGAGCCGCATCGCCGACGAGATCCTGGTGATGAACCAGGGCGTGGTCGTCGAGCGGGGAGCTCCACGCACGATCTTCGCCGACCCGCAGCATCCGTACACGCGTCGGCTCATCGACGCGATTCCGGCCGAGCATCGTCGCGGCACGCGTCTTTCGACCGCCCCGCTGCCGGTGCTGCAGGAGCGGCGGTCATCGGAGGCCACCCTGCAGAGCGCGACCCCCGTGATCGAAGCCCGCGGCCTCCACAAGACGTACCGCGCGCCCGGTGGTGTCCTCACGGCTCTCGACGACGTCTCCTTCGCCCTCCGCCGCGGCACCACCCTGGGCGTGGTCGGGGAGTCGGGCTCCGGCAAGTCCACGGCCGCGCAGATCGTCCTCGGCACCCTCGCCCCCGATCGCGGCGAGGTGGTGTTCGACGCGAAGCCCTGGTCGGGGATCCCCGAGCGGGAGCGACGAAGCCGGCGTCCGCGCATCCAGTCGATCTCCCAGGATCCGCTCAGCTCGTTCGACCCGCGCTATGACGTGGCCGCGTTGCTCGGTGAAGCGATCGCCGCGGGTGCTGTTCCTCGCGAGCGGCGTCGGGAGCGCGCCGAGGAGCTGCTGACCCAGGTCGGACTGACCGGTGCCGTGCTCGCACGCCGTCCCCTCGACCTCTCCGGTGGGCAGCGCCAGCGGGTCGCGATCGCGAAGGCGCTCGCGACGAACCCCGACGTGCTGGTGTGCGACGAGCCGGTGTCAGCGCTCGACGTCTCGGTGCAGGCACAGGTTCTCGACCTGCTGCAGGCGCTGCAGGAGCAGCTCGGCGTCTCGCTCCTCTTCATCAGTCATGACCTCGGCGTCGTCCGCCATCTGGCGCACGACATCGTCGTGATGCGGCACGGACGTGTCGTCGAGTCGGGCCCGGCCGACGACATCTTCGCCGCTCCCGCCCAGCCCTACACCCGCGAACTGCTCGCCGCCGTCCCGCGCCTCTTGCCCTGACCGCCCACCCGACCACACCCGCACACAGCGACCAAGGAAGAACCTTCACCATGAACAGAACACGAGCAGCATTCGCGCTCGGCGCCGTCCTGACCGCCTCCCTCGCCCTGTCCGCCTGCGCCGGCGGCGCATCGGCGCCGTCGTCGTCGGATGCCGCGGACGCCTCGCCGGTCTCCGGTGGGACGCTCACCTATCTCGCGAACACCGAGCCCGGGACCTGGGACGGATAGAAGGTCCCTTCCCTCAACCTGAACTCGATCAACAGCAGCATCTTCGACCCGCTGGTGGTGCAGGCGGAGGACGGCACGTACAAGCCGCATCTGGCCACAGGGTGGGAGATCAGCGACGACGGACTGGTCTACACCTTCACGTTGCGCGATGACGTCGTCTTCCATGACGGAACCCCGTTCAACGCGGCTGTGCTCAAGCAGAACCTCGACCGACCGCTCAACGAGGTCGGTCTGGCGACTGCGGGCAATGCCATCGTCTCCACGGCTGTCCTGAGCGACGACGAGCTGCAGGTGACCCTGGGTCGCAAGAACGCCGCGTTCATCCACGCGCTCTCCACCCCGCACTGGCCGATCTACTCCGGCAAGGTGCTCAGCGAGCACACCCCCGCCGAGCTCGGGACCGACCCGGCCCTGTCGATCGGGACCGGCCCCTTCCGCGTCAAGGAATACGCGAAGGGATCCAAGCTCGTGCTCGAGCGCAATCCCGACTACGCGTGGGCACCCGAGACCGCGGACCACGAGGGGCCCGCCTACCTCGACGAGGTCGTCATCCAGTTCGTGCCGGAGACGCAGGCGCGCATCGGTGCTCTCAACTCGAAGCAGGCCGACGCGATCGATCAGGTGCCGCCGCTGAACATCGGCGAGGTCGAGGCGGCCGGCAACACCGTCATCACGCAGGACAACACGGGAACGCCCTACTATCTCGCGCTGAACACGAACATCGCTCCCTTCGACGACAAGAACGTGCGCCTCGCGTTCCGAGAGGCGATCGACATCGATGCCCTCCTGAAGAGCGTCTACGGCGGTGTCTACAGCCGCTCCTGGACGACGACCTTGCCCGGCACCCCGCCGGTCGGCGCCTACGACGAGAGCCTGGAGGGCTCATGGGGCTACGACCTCGACAAGGCGCAGGAACTGCTCGACGAAGCGGGCTGGGACGAGTTCGACTCCGCGGGCTACCGGGTCAAGGACGGCGAGCGTCTGCACATCGACTGGTACTTCGACAGCCTGTACGTGCAGACCGATCAGCGTCAGCAGCTCGGCGAGGCCATCGCCTCCTCGCTCAAGGACGCCGGATTCGAGGTCGAGCGCATCCCGTTCGACACCGCCTCCTTCACGGCGGCGATCGCGAAGAACGAGCACAACCTCGCTGACGCCTCCCGCGGCTACGCCGATGTGGGCACCTCCGTCTCGCCCTTCACCTCCAGCGCCGACCCGCGCAACGGCGGCAACGGCATCAACTACGGCCTGCTGAACGACGAGGTCATCGACGCGCAGTACGCGATCGTGCAGTCCGACGGCGACCCCGAGGCGCGCATCGAAGCGGCGCACATCGTGCAGGCCCGCATCCTCGACGGGGGCTTCGCGGTTCCGCTGTACATCCCGAAGAAGATCGTCGGCACCACTCCGGCCGTTCACGGATGGACCTTCGACGCCGTCGGCTACACCGACTCGTTCTACGACACCTGGCTCTCCGAGTGACGCACCACCCCTGTTGAGAGGAAAAGGACCAGCACATGCCACGCATCGATCTCTTCTACTACGGAGACGTCTCGCCCGGACAGAGTCCGGTCTCGCTCTATCGCGACATCGAGGAACAGGTGATCCTGGGTGACCAGCTCGGATACAACGGCGTCTGGATCACCGAGCACCACCTCACGATGCGCGGGGAGGTGCCGGACCCGCTGCTCTTCCTCGCACGACTCAGCGGAGTGACCAGCCGCATCCGGCTCGGGACCTCGATCGTGTGCGCCCCGTTCTACCACCCGATCCGACTCGCGGAGTCGGCGCTGCTGCTCGACGCGGTATCCGGTGGGCGGCTCGATCTGGGGGTCGGCAGCGGCGTCGGCTCGGAGGAGTTCTTCGCCGTGTGGGGAATCGACAAGGCCTCGTCCTCCGCGCGGTCGGCCGAGGTCCACGAGATCCTGCGGCAGGCGATCGATGAGAAGGTCGTCGACTTCGAGGGGGAGTACTACTCCTTCCACGGTGTGGAGATCTCGCCGCCGGCGGGGCGTCCCGCACGCGACCTCATCTGGACGGCGGCCGGCCGCAACGCGATCGGCCTGGCGGCCCGGCACGGCTACCGGCTGATGATCCCGCGTCCGCTCCCGCTGGAGGAACGACTGCGGTTCAGCCGCGAGTATCGCGCCACCGTACCCGGCGGAGAGATCATCCATCTTCGATCCGGTCTCGTCGCCGAGACGAAGGACGCCGCACGCGCCGGAGCGCTGGAGTTCTTGCGCACGTACGCGCGGATCTATCTCGGTCTGGACTGGACAGGAGGGGTGGACTCCGAGGACTACGACGACATCGCCGAGCAGCTGAGCTTCGCGATCGGCACCGCACCCGAGGTCGCCGACAAGGTCCATGAGTGGAACGACCAGTTCGACGGCACCGAGCAGACCGCGATCCAGTTCCAGGGACCGGGGATCAGCCAACTGCAGGCGCTGACGGCGATCGAGCTGTTCGCGGCGGAACTGCCCGCGCTGCAGGCGGACGCCGTGCGCACGGCCGTCGACTATGTCGATCCCCGCATTCCCGAGCGCGCGCTCAGTGCCGGCCCTCGCGTGCAGGAGGCCCGCGGATGACCGCAACTACAACCTCCCCGTTCGGAGGCACCGACCTGCCCCTCGGCTCTACCACGATCGGTGACCGTCTGCGTATCGGCTTCATCACGCACCTCGACCACAGCGAGGATCCGCGATTCGTCTATCGAGACACGATCCGTCTGATCCAGGAGCTCGAGGAGCTCGGCTACGACAGCGCCTGGATCGCCACACGGCACTTCCACTCCGGGTGGGCGGCTCTTCCCTCCCCGTACGGGTTTCTGGGGGCGCTCGCCGCCGCGACGAGCACGATCGGACTCGGTACCGCGGTGCTGCCGATCATCCTCGACGATCCTGTGCGCGCCGCGGAGGAGGTCGCCGCGATCGACCATCTCGCCGGTGGGCGGCTGCTGCTCGGCCTCGGGAAGGGAGTCCCTTCCGACTCTTATCACGTGTTCCACACCTGGACGAATGACCGCGACACCAGCTTCGAGAATCAGATCGACCGTCTGCACTGGGCGCTCCAGGGAGGCGTGGTCGATGGGGGCACGGGCGCGATCTGGCCACAGAACACCGCGCTCGAGGGACGGCTGTTCCACGGCAGCTCGAACATCGACACGATCCGTTTCGCGGGGCGCACCGGCGACGGCTTCATCCTGGAGCGGTTCGGCAACGGGCCGGAGCGGCACCCTGATGCACGGGCGGCATTCCAGCGGCGCCAGGCGGACTCCGTGCGAGAGTATCGTCGGGTCTTCGCGGACACCTGGGGATCGACGCGCACTCCCTGGGTCGTCACCTCCCGCTCCGCTTTCCCCGGCCGCACGACCGAGGAAGCCCTCGCGTTCGCCGGAGAGCGCACCGCCCGCTGGAACGTCGCCAGCGCTGCAGCCGGACGCGTGGATCTGTCGCTGTCGATCCCGGACCAGCTGCTGTCGGACAACTTCGCCTGGGGGAGCCCTGAGGCGCTCGCCGCCGATCTGCTCGCCGACCCCACGATCGCGCTGACCGACGAGCTGGTGCTGGGCATCCATCCGGCCGTGCTCGACAGGGCCGAGACGATTGATCGCGCCCGCGTGCTCCTGCGAGAGGTCGTGCCGCTGGTCGAGGAGGGGTGGCGCGCGCAACGAGCACCCGCGCTGGCAGAGGTGAACGCCAGAGCGGACACACTGCAGGGGAGCTGACGCGGCTCGAGTCGATTCGCAGAACGGGGGCGGGGCGGGGGGTCCCCACCCCGCCCCCGCGAACGGTTTCCTAGACTGGAGAGATGCGACCGCTCACCGAAGCCGAAGTCCGGGCATCGTTCGTCAATGCGGACGATGACGAGCTGCGTCTGATGGAGATGCCTCATGACTTTCTGCTCGTCGACTGGGACTACCTCGACTTCTTCGCCTGGCAGGACCCCGGAGCGAGCCGTCGCGGCTATGTGCTGATCCCGCATGACGACGAGGTGATCGGAGTGGTGCTGCGTGCGACGGACCCCGGTCGCGCGAGGTCGGGCATGTGCAACATCTGCCACACGATGCAGCCGGGGAACCAGGTCGCCCTCCTCTCCGCCCGTCGAGCAGGCGAAGCGGGCAAGCGGGGGGATTCGTTCGGCACCTACATGTGCGCCGACCTCTCCTGCCACGAGAACGTGCGCCTCGCGCACCCGCTCGCACCGAACGAGGTCAGGTCGCCCGGTCAGGTCGACTTCCGTCTCGACGGCACGCGCCGGCGCATGGAGAGCTTCGTCTCGCAGGTCTGGGAGCGGGTCTGATCGCGGTTACGCTGGTGCGACACGTTCTGTGCTCGAAGGAGAAGCCATGACTGACGCCATCCTGTTCGCCGTCGAAGAGGGGATGGCTCGGCTCACACTGAACCGGCCCGCTCGGCTCAACGCGTTCAACGCCGACCTGGCGCACGCCTGGAAGGACGCGACGGCCGAGGCCACGTCGCGCACCGACGTGAAGGCGATCCTCATCGATGCCGCGGGTCCTGCGTTCTGCGCGGGAGGCGACGTGATCGACATGGCGACGACCATGGGCGCGTCCGGTGCGGAGATCACCGCGCTTGCCGAGGTCATCAACTCCGGTATCCGCTCGCTGACGGAATCAGCGGTGCCTGTCGTCGCCGCGGCCCACGGCACGACCGCGGGAGGTGGCCTGGGCATCCTGCTGTGCAGCGACTACGCCGTCGTGGGCTCGCGGTCGAAGCTCGGTAGCCTGTACGCGAACATCGGTCTGACCCCAGACCTGTCGGTCTCCGCTCAGCTCGCTCGTGCCGTCGGCCAGCGCCGTGCCCTGCAGCTCGTCCTGCAGGATCGGCTGCTCACCGCAGCGGAGGCCGTCGAGTGGGGACTCGTCGCCGAGGCCGTCGAGGGTGAGGACGCCGCCGCGGAGGCGGAGCGTGTGCGAGCGCGCGGTGAGGAGATCGCACGCTTCTGGCTGGCGGGTGCCGCCGACGCTTACGGTCAGGCGAAGAGGCTGGTGCGCGAGCAGCCGGAACGCTCCTTCGTCGAGCAGCTGGGCGAAGAGGCGCGCTCGATCGGTGCCGCCCTCGAGACACCCGACGCGCAGGCGAGGGTCGCGGCGTTCGCTGCGGCGTCGGCGAAGAAGACCGGCTGACCTCTCCTCCCCAGACCCGAAGGGTCAACAGACTTCTCGCGACGGGGTCGAACCCCTGGCAACCGTCGGCGCGCATGGCAGGATGAAGGCATCGCCGCTCGACGAGAGGAACGCCATGTCCCAGCCGGACATCACCACGCATCGACCGCAGGGTGAGAAGAAGAACATGTCGCTGCTGATCAGGGGCTCCCTGTGGATCGCCATCGGCGCTCTCATCGCCGCGGCCCTCGTGTGCGTCATCTGGGTGCTCATCGGTGACCAAGACGGTCTGATCGGTCGTGCGTTCCTCACGATCCTGCTGCTGGCAGCGTTCGCGGGAATCGCGATCCTCGAGGCCGGGTTGGCGCCGAACCGCCCCGACTGGCTGCAGCTGGCGAGCATGGTGAGCTGGATCGTCGCTCTCCTCGTCGGCGCCGTGAAGATCTGGCTCCCGGAGGACGGGTTCTACTTCGGCGCCGAGCGCTTCTTCCAGCTGCTCCTCGTGATCGGCATCCTCCAGCTGGCCCTGCTGCACGTGCGCCTGTTCACGCCGGCAGCGCAGCGATACGTCACGACCTTCACCCGAGTGATCTACATCGTGACGGTCACTTTCCTCGTCGGTCTCGTCGGCATGCTCGTGTTCTTCCTCGCCTTCCCCCACACGTTCCACTACGGCGAGCTGTATTGGCGCATCGTGGTCGCACTCACGATCCTCGTGGCCGTTGGCACCACGCTGATCCCGTTGCTCAATGCGCTCTTCGCGCCGAAGAAGAAGACCCCGGCCAACCGTGCCGTCGCGTCGGCGCCGTCGTGGCCGACCTACGCCGATGGCATCACCCCGCTTCCGGCGCTGCCCGATGCATCGCCCGACTGGAACGCCTACTACACCGGGTACCCGACGGTC
>NZ_QOAY01000065.1:0-9679 GCF_003314775.1 Microbacterium sp. H6
GATCCACGGCGGGTACATCCTGCCGCCGGTCGCCGGCGGATTCATCACCGCGACCGCCGCGGAGGCACTCGGGCTGCCGGGGCTCGGATGGGCGGCGTTCGGCGTCGGATGCCTCTTCTGGGTCGTGATGACGACGCTCGTGCTCGTGCGCCTGGTCGCCGGCCCCCCGCTGCCGGATGCGCTCACCCCCAGCCTGGCGGTGCTGATGGCCCCGCCGGCCGTCGGCGGACTCGCGCTCTTCGCCCTGACCGACGGCATCGCATCGCCGCTCTCGTCCGCGTTCGCCGGTCTCATGACGCTCCTCGTCGCCGCGCAGGTCGCCACCATCCCGCGTTACCGTCGGCTCCCGTTCACGCTCGGCTTCTGGTCGTTCACCTTCCCGGTCGCGGCCGTCGCGACCTACACGATCGCCTGGCTCGACGTCGCCGAGGTGTCGTCCGCCGGCCCCGTGGCCGTGGCGCTCGCGATCGCCGTCACGCTGTTCGTCACCGCGATCGGCATCCGGTCGCTGCGGGATCCGGCCATCGAGGGCATCCGGACGATCCGGGAATATGCATGCACATACATCTGTTGGCTCCCGTGTACCCGGACGAAGGAGTCCGATCCACTCCTTCCGAAAGGCACTTCTGTGAGCACCCCCGTGATCGACCGCACCGCCCCGACCGAGCACCCCGTCCTCGACGTCCTCGCCGGCCGCTGGAGCCCCCGCGCCTTCGACGCGCAGAACTCGATCGACGAGGCCAAGCTCGCGACCGCCCTCGAGGCCGCCCGCTGGAGCCCGTCCGCCAACAACATCCAGCCCTGGCGCTTCATCGTCGCCCGTCGCGGCACTGCACTCCACGCCCAGGTCGTCGACGCCCTGATGGGCTTCAACCAGGCATGGGCCGGCAACGCCGCGGTTCTCGTCGTCGCGATCGCGGAGACCGCCACCGCCGATGGCACCCCGATCACGCACGCACTCTACGACCTCGGCCAGGCGGTCGCGCACTTCTCGGTGCAGGCCCACCACGACGGCCTGCTCGTGCACCAGATGAGCGGCTTCGACCCCGAGGTGGTCCGTGAGTTCGCGGACCTCGAGGCCCGGTTCGCGCCGGTCACGGTCTTCGCCGTCGGCGAGTTCGGCGACATCGAGGCCCTGCCCGAGGTGCTGCAGCAGCGCGAGGTCGCCCCGCGCGTGCGTCGCCCCATCGACGAGACGGTCGTCCTCAGCGCCTGACCGCTCCCGCCGACGCTGTCAACGGGGTCTCCGGTTTGTCCGGGGGCCCCGTTAGCGTGTGCGGATGGATATGCTCCGCATCACCGGCGCACGGACGAACAACCTCCGCGACGTCTCCGTCGACGTCCCCAAGAAGCTGCTGACCGTCTTCACCGGCGTCTCGGGTTCGGGCAAGTCGTCGCTGGTGCTCGACACGATCGCCGCCGAGGCGCAGCGGCTCGTGAACGACTCCTATTCGACGTTCATCCGCTCGCGACTGCCGCAGCTGCCCGCTCCGGACGTGCAGGCGATGGACGGTCTGACGTTCACGGTGCTGATCGACCAACGTCGGTTCACGGGCAACGCGCGCTCGACCGTGGCGACCGCGACCGATCTGGCCTCGCTCGTGCGCCTCGTCTTCTCCCGCGTCGGCGAGCCGTCAGCCGGCTACTCCCCCGCGTACTCGTTCAACGACCCCTCCGGCATGTGCCCGACCTGCGAAGGGCTCGGCACGGTGTACGACATCGACATCGATGAACTGATCGACCCCGAGAAGAACATCGACGAGGGCCCGGTGCGGTTCAGCCTGTTCCGTCCAGGCGTGTACCGCTGGAAACGCTTCGCCTACTGTGGACTGTTCGACCGCGAGAAGCCGCTCAAGGACTACACGGCCGAGGAGATGGACCAGTTCCTCTATGCCGACAAGCTCAAGCTCGAGGACCCCGACCCGCGTTTCCCGCAGAGCGCGCGCTTCGACGGGGTCATCACGCGGATGCGCGACGTGTTCCTCAAGCAGCGTCCGGTGAAGATGTCAGCCTCCGTGCGCGAAGAGCTCGACCGACTCGTGACGCATCACACCTGCCCCGACTGCCGCGGCGCGCGCGTGAACGAAGCCGCGAGGGCCAGCCTCATCGCCGGGCGCTCGATCGTGGACTGGATGCGCATGCCGGTCTCCGAGCTGCACGCGCTGCTCGAGGAGTTCGACGACCCACGGGTGGCACCGGCGGTCGAAGGGATCCGTCATGCGCTCGACGCCCTGCTCTCGGTCGGCCTTGGCTACCTCGCGCTCGACCGCGAGTCGGCGACGCTGTCCGGCGGCGAGGCGCAGCGCGTCAAGATCGTGCGACACCTCGGCAGCGCGCTCACCGACGTCACCTACGTGTTCGACGAGCCGAGCACCGGGCTGCACCCCGCCGACATCCAGCGCCTCGTCGCCCTGCTCCAACGACTGCGCGATGCCGGGAACACGATCCTCGTCGTCGAGCATCACCCGCAGGTGATCGCGGTCGCCGACCACATCATCGACCTCGGTCCCGGTGCGGGGTCTGCCGGTGGGCTCGTGCAGTTCGAGGGGACGCCGGCCGAGCTCAGCGCCGGCGACACACTGACGGGGCGCCTGCTCGCCGAGCCGTTGCCGATCCGTCGAGCGACACGGGCACCGTCAGGCCGGATCACGGTGCGGGATGCGCGCTCGCACAACCTGCGAGGTTTCGACGTCGACATCCCGTTGGGCGTGCTCACGGCCGTCACGGGAGTCGCCGGTTCCGGCAAGAGCTCGTTCGCGACCGCGGAGCTGCCACGCCAGCACCCGGACTTCACGGTCGTCGGACAGGAACCGCTGCGCGGCGGCGTCCGATCCACGACCCTGAGCATCCTTCGCATCGCCGACACCGTCAGGGCGGTGTTCGCGGATGCCTCCGGCCTCGACCCCTCCTGGTTCAGCTTCAATTCCCGCGGGGCGTGCCCCACCTGTCGCGGCCGCGGCCACATCACGACCGAGCTCGCGTTCCTCGACGACGTGTCCCTCCCCTGCGATGCGTGCGGCGGGCTGCGCTTCAACCCGACCGCTCTGGCCGTGCAGGTCGACGGCGCCACGATCGCCGACGTGCTGGCGGCACCACCGGCCGAGGTCAGCGCCCTCTTCTCCGCCCATGCCGACGTGGTCGAGGCCCTGGCCTGGGTGCAGCGCACCGGACTGGGATACATCCCGGTCGGCCGGTCGCTCGACACGCTGTCCGGCGGGGAGAAGCAGCGTCTGCTGCTGGCCCGCCACCTCAGCGATCCGCACCGCGACCGGGCGGACCGCATCATCCTCGACGAGCCGACCTCCGGCCTGCACCCCTCCGACGTCGACACCATCAACCTCCTCTTCGACGACCTGCTCGAGGAGGGAGCGACGCTGGTGGTCGTGGAGCACAACCTGCGAGTGGTCGCCCGTGCCGATCACATCATCGACATCGGTCCGGGGGCGGGATCCGACGGCGGGAGCCTGATCTTCAGCGGGACGCCGTCCGAGATCGTGCGTGACGACGACTCCCTCACCGGTCGCGCACTCGCCGCGGCCTCCGGTCTGCGCGGCTGAGCCTGCACGAGAGTGCTGAGCCCGCACGTCAAAGCCGAGACCCCACGAGAAGAGGGACCCGCGGATCACCCGCTGGTCCCTCTTCTGTGTCCGAGCGGTTCAGCTCAGTCGTGGCGTGTCAGTCCTCGAGGAGCTCCGCCTCGATCACGTCATCCTCGTCGGAGTCGGAGTCGGCCTCGGGCTCCGGCGTCGTCGAGGTGAGCACGAGGCCCATCCCGTCGGCGGCCACGTCGACGCGAACCGTGTCGCCGTCGTGCACGTTGCCCGAGAGCAGCGCGGTCGCGAGCTTGTTCTGCACCTCGCTCTGGATGAGGCGGCGCAGCGGACGAGCACCGAACATGGGGTCGTACCCGCGCTCGGCGAGCCAGGCCCGCGCATCCGGAGTGACCGCGAGGGTGAGTCGCCGGTCCTTCAGCCGGTCGTGCAGCTGGTCGACCGAGAGCTCCACGATCTGTGCGAGGTCGTCTTCGCTCAGCGCCGAGAACATCACGATGTCGTCGAGGCGGTTCAGGAATTCCGGACGGAACGCCTGCCGCACGAGCGCCATCACCTGGTCGCGTTTCTCATCGGGTGCGAGCACGGGGTCGATGAGGATGGGCGAGCCCAGGTTCGAGGTGAGGATCAGGATCACGTTCGAGAAGTCGACCGTGCGCCCCTGCCCATCGGTGAGCCGACCGTCGTCGAGCACCTGCAGCAGCACGTCGAACACCTCGGGGTGCGCCTTCTCGACCTCGTCGAGCAGGATCACACTGTACGGCCGGCGACGCACGGCCTCGGTCAGCTGACCACCCTGCTCGTAGCCGACGTACCCGGGAGGGGCGCCGACGAGCCGGGACACCGAGTGCTTCTCGCCGTACTCCGACATGTCGATGCGCACCATGGCGTGCTCGTCGTCGAAGAGGAACTCCGCCAGCGCCTTGGCAAGCTCGGTCTTGCCGACACCGGTCGGGCCGAGGAACAGGAACGATCCGGTCGGACGACCGGGGTCGCTGATCCCCGCGCGCGAACGGCGGACGGCGTCGGACACGGCCTTCACGGCGTCCTTCTGCCCGATCAGGCGCTTGCCGAGCTCGTTCTCCAGGTGCAGCAGCTTCTCACTCTCACCCTGCAGCAACCGGCCGACGGGGATGCCGGTCCACGCGGCGATCACGGCCGCGATGTCCTCCTCGGTCACCTGCTCGTTGACCATGCGAGGCTCGCTCGACGCGGTGTCCTCCGCCTGCTCGGCCTCCGCGATGTCGCGCTCCAGGCGCTTGATCGTCTCGTACTCGAGCTTCGAAGCCTTCGTGTAGTCGGCATTGCGCATGGCGAGGTCGCGCTGCGTGATCGCGTCGTCGAGCTGCTTCTTGAGCTCGCCCACCCGGTTCAGACCCTGACGCTCGCGTGCCCAGCGGGCTTCGAGCTCGGCGAGCTGTCGCTCCATGCCGACGAGCTGCTCGCGCAAGGCGCTCAGTCGCTCCTTGGACGCAGCGTCCTTCTCGCGCTTGAGGGCGAGCTCCTCGAGCTTCATCCGGTCGACCTGACGCTTGAGCTGGTCGATCTCGACCGGAGACGAGTCGATCTCCATCTTGAGCCGCGACATCGACTCGTCGATCAGGTCGATCGCCTTGTCGGGCAGCTGACGCGCGGGCAGGTACCGGTTCGACAGGGCCGCGGCCGCAACGAGAGCACTGTCGGAGATGGTCACCCCGTGGTGCGCCTCGTACCGACCCTTGAGGCCGCGGAGGATCGCGATCGTGTCCTCGACAGTGGGCTCTCCGACGTAGACCTGCTGGAAGCGGCGCTCGAGCGCTGCGTCCTTCTCGATGAACTCGCGATACTCGTTGAGGGTGGTCGCGCCGATCAATCGCAACTCGCCGCGGGCCAGCATCGGCTTCAGCATGTTGGATGCGGCGACCGAGCCTTCACCGCCACCGGCGCCCATCAGCACGTGCAGCTCATCGATGAACGTGATGACCTGCCCGTCGGACTCGGTGATCTCCTTGAGCACCTGCTTCAGCCGCTCCTCGAACTGGCCGCGGTACATGGCGCCGGCCACGAGGGCGGAGATGTCGAGCGTGACCAGCTCCTTGTCCTTGAGGGACTCGGCGACGTCGCCGGCGACGATGCGCTGGGCGAGGCCTTCGACGACGGCGGTCTTACCGACGCCGGGCTCGCCGATCAGCACGGGGTTGTTCTTCGTGCGTCGGGTGAGCACCTGACTGACCCGACGGATCTCGCTGTCGCGTCCGATCACGGGGTCGAGCTTGCCTTCGCGGGCACGGTCGGTGAGGTTGATGCCGAACTGCTCGAGGGCGGACTGCTGCTCTTGGTTCTGGTTGCCGGTCTGCGGGGTGGTCATGCGCTCCTCCTGGAGTTGCTCCTTCTGGTCGTCTCCCGTCCACCAAGTCGGAGGACGGGATCAAAGTTGAGTCTTATTGACTCAAGTTTAGCACTCGCCGAGATTCTCCTCCAGTCCGTCCGCCTCGTCAGCGCTCCCGTCCGATCGCGTCCCAGATCGCGGACGCGACAGCGCGTTTGGAGCCGGAGACGATCGCCGCCACCGCACCCCCGGGGCCCAGGATGTGCACGGCATTCTCCGCGCTCTCGAACCCGCGCTCCCAGCCGACCTCGTTCACCACCAGCAGGTCGACACCCTTGCGCTGCTGTTTGCCGCGAGCGCGAGCGAGCAGTTCGGCCTCGTCCTCCGGAGTCTCGGCTGCGAAGCCGACGACGAGCTGACCCGGGCGACGTGCAGAGGCCAGGGCTGCGACGACGTCCTCGTTCTCGATCAGCTCGATGGCGGGTACCCCGCCGCCCTCCTTGGTGAGCTTGCGCTCCGAGACCGCGACCGGTCGGTAGTCGGCGACCGCGGCGGCCATCACGATCACGTCCGACTCTGCGGCCTCACGCTTCATCACCTCTGCGAGCTGGATCGCGGAGCCCACGCCGACGACGCGGATCGACGGATGCCGCACGTCGGCGAGCACGTCACCCGAGATGTTCGCCGACACCAGGGTGACCTCGGCTCCGCGAGCGGCCGCCTCCGCGGCGAGCGCCGCACCCTGCCGGCCGCTGGAGCGGTTGCCGAGGAAACGCACGGGATCGATCGGCTCGCGAGTGCCGCCGGCCGAGACCACCACCCGCACGCCGGCGAGGTCACCGGGAGCCAGCAGCGCCTGCGCGGCGGCGAAGACCTCCTCGGGTTCCGACATCCGGCCGGGACCGCTGTCACCACCGGCGAGCTCACCGTCGGCAGGACCCACCAGGTGCACACCGCGCTCCCGCAGGGTCGCGATGTTCGCCTGTGTCGCCTTGTTCCGCCACATCTCGGCGTGCATCGCCGGAGCGATCAGCACCGGGGCCTCGGTCGCGAGCAGGGTGGTCCCCAGGAGATCGTCGGCGAGCCCGGCAGTGATCTTCGCGATCGAGTTCGCGGTCGCCGGCGCCACGATCACGAGGTCGGCCGCCTGACCGAGAGCCACGTGCCGCACCCGTGCCACATCCTCGTGCACGCTCGTTGTCACGGGGTGACGACTGATCGCCTCCCATGTAGGCAGCCCGACGAAGCGCAGCGCATCCGCGGTGGGCACCACGGTCACGTCGTGGCCGCCCTTCGTGAGCAGGCGCACCAGATGCACCGTCTTGTACGCGGCGATGCCGCCTGTGACTCCGACCACGATGTTCACGTCTCGATTCTGCCCCAGCATCCACCGCCGCGGGCCGACGATCGTTCCGCCGACCTAGACTTGATGCCGTGTGCACGGTCGTGATCGATGTCGAGAATGCCGGATCCGCACGACTTCTGGCGGTCCGCGACGAAGACCCGCTGCGGGCCTGGGACTCCCTCGGAGCGTGGTGGCCGGACGACTTTCCGGGCGTGGTGGGTATCCGCGACCGCCGAGCGGGCGGCGCGTGGCTGGCCGCGAACCCGGCAGAAGGACGACTCGCCGTGCTGCTGAACCGCGCGGACGTGCGTGACCTCCCCGCAGCTCACGCGGTGTCCCGCGGCGCCCTCGCCCTGGAGTCGGTGACGGGCCGATCGCCGGTCGCACCACTGCCGATGCACGGCTTCAACCTGCTCGAGGTGGGTCCCGCCGGCGCGAGAGTGCTCTCGTGGGACGGCGTCGAGCTTCGCGAGACACCCATCGACCCCGGAACGCACATGATCGCGCACGACGATCTCGACGATGCGACGACTCCGCGGATCCAGGCGTGGCTGCCCGAATTCCGCGCCCTGGGTCCGACCGCCGACAGCGACGACTGGACGGCCGAGTGGACGGCCCTGCTCGCATCTTCGACCGCGCTCCCTCCGGAAGACGACAGGGCGATCATCCGCGACAACCGGCCGCACGGCTACCCCACGCAGTCCCTGCTCTACTGCATCGCCGCCGTCACCAAGGACGGGGTCGAGGTGCGCGACGTCGCACTGCCCGCACCTGCGCACTGGTCTGAACACTGAATCCGGCCTGAACACTGACCCTGGCTGAGCAGCGACCCCGGCTGGACACTGAATCCGGCCTGGACACTGAATCCGGCTGCGTGATGGACCCGCCCGGCTCAGGCCGCGGGCACCGCGGATTCCTCGGCACAGGAGAACCGCGCACGGTAGGCGGTGGGGGTCAGCCCGAGCACTCTCGCGAAGTTCTGCCGCAGCACAGCCGCTGAACCGAATCCGCAATCGTCGGCGATGTGCTCGAGCGGCAGGTCGGTGCGCTCCAGCATCCGCTGCGCGTGGATGATGCGCTGACGCGCGAGCCAGGCCGCCGGCGTCGCGCCGTATTCGGCTTTGAACCGGCGGGCGAACGTGCGCGGCGACATGAGGGCCCTGGCCGCCAGCTGGTCGACACCGAGGTCTTCGCGCAGGTGCTCGACAGCCCAGTCGGCGACCGCGGCGAGCGAATCGGTGGGGACGACGGGGATGGGGCGATCGATGAACTGTGCCTGGCCTCCGTCGCGCTGCGGGGGCACGACCATCCGGCGGGCGATGCGGTTGGTGAGCTCGGCACCCACCTCCTGCCGGAGCAGATGCAGGCAGGCGTCGATGCCCGCCGCGGTGCCGGCACTCGTGATGATCTTGCCGTCCTGCACGAACAGCACGTCGGGGTCGATGTCGATCTGCGGATACATGTCGGCCATGACGTGCGCGTACATCCAGTGCGTGGTGGCGCGTCGACCGTCGAGCACCCCGGCAGCGGCGAGGATGAACGATCCACTGCACACGCTCATCACCCACGCGCCGCGGTCGACCGCATGGCGGGCGACGTCGACCAGAAGCGGATCCACGTCGCCCCAGTTCTCCCGGGGAAGAGGGCAGAACACCACGAGGTCGGCTTCGTAGGCGAAGGTCAGATCGTGCTCGACGTTCACCGAGAAGCCGATCTTCGACGTCACGACGCCGGCACGGGGAGCGACGATGCGGAAGTCGAAGTTCGGCACCCCGTCATCGGCGCGGTCGAGGCCGAACGCCTCGCAGGCGACGCCGAATTCGAAGGGCGCGAACCCGTCCTGGATGACACAGGCGACCGTCTTCATACACACTCTCGGTTGGCAGTTTTCATACGTTCAGAGTCTATTCTGCCACTCGTGGCGGTTCGGCATCGAACGTAGCGTTTCTGCCATGATACTCCTCATCGCACTCCTCGCCCTCGCCGCGTGGGCCACGATCGCCACCTTCGTCGAACTGCGCCGCGACGGATACCGTCGCACCCCGACCGACTGGACGCGCCTCGCAGGACGCGATGTCGGGCAGCAGGCCGAGTCGGGGCACGGTTACCGCTGACCAGCACCATGACCGCGGGGGCTACGCTCGTCGTCATGAGCGAGCCTCAGCGACCTTCCGGTCCCCCCGCCCCGCACCTGCCCGCGTCTCCGCAGTACCCGACGACATCGCAGAACCCCGCAGCACCGCAGAACCCCTCCCCGCAGTACCCCGCCCCGCAGCACCCCGCAGCACCCCAGTACCCGCCGGCACCGCTTCCGTCTTATGGTGCGCCGCAGCACCCCGCTGACACGGGGAACCCGCTCGGAAGGGTCGCGTTCCTCATCGCGGTGATCGCTTTCGCCGTCAATCTCGTCATCTCGCTGACGGCGCCGTTCGCCTACTTCGCCGCTGACGGTTACGGCTGGTACAACGCCCTCTC
>NZ_QOAY01000065.1:9704-14830 GCF_003314775.1 Microbacterium sp. H6
GGCCTGGTCGGCGTGGTGAGCCTCGTCGCATACGTCCTGGCGTTCATCCTCGGGCTCGTCGCCGTACGCCGGCCCGGCCCGCACCTGCTCGCCGGCATCGCGATCGGCATCGCCGGAGTGGGCGCCATCGGCATGGCGACCACCTGGATGTCGTCGCTCTTCTACCAGTTGTTCTGAGGCTGCCTGCTCGAAGACACGACTGCCGGCGCCGTCGTGATCATGCGAGCACCCGTTCGTAGACCTCGACCATCGCCGCCGTGCGCGATGACTGTCGGAACGCCTCGGCCACCTCGGGCAGCGGAACAGGAGCCGCCCCACGCGCGATGTCGTCTGCCGCACGTCGCAGCGTCTCAGCCAGCGCGACGCGTCGGCGAGCCTCCCGGTCCACCCCGGATCCTGCTTCCGCATCAGGCTCTGGTACGGCCCACAGCCCGCCGCCGAGCTCCGCGGCGATGTCGGGGTCGCAGATCACCGACGGCGTTCCGAGGGTGGCTGCCTCGAAAGGGGTCATCCCCTGGGTCTCGAAGCCGATCGACGTCTGCACGAGCGCGTCGGCGGCGGCGATGCGCGCCAACGTCTGCGGGTAGGTGAGGCGTCCGGCGAAGTGCACGCCGTCGCGTGCGCGGACGATCTTCTCGGCGGCTGCGCGCTGAGCGCCTCCCCCGATGATCTCCAGATCGGCGACGACTCCCGAAGCGACGAACGCCTCGAGGAACGGAAGGAGACGCTTCTCCGGGCTCATCCGGCCGAGCCAGACGAACCGCGGTATCCCCGGCACGCGGTCTGCGGGCTTGTCCGCGAGCGTCTGCTCGCGGACGTCGTCGTCGATGCCGTTCCAGATCACGTCCACATGCGGGAAGACGTCGTGCTGCTCGAGGCGGCGGGCGAAGTGCGTCGAGGGGGCCGTCACGGCGGACGCCCCGGCGGCGAGGCCGCGCAGGAACGCCCACCCGTCGCTTCCCTTCGCCGGGTATCGCCCCTTCGACGGAACCGCGATGCCGCGCAGGGCGATGCCGCGCCAGGCGTTGAGCGCCGCGAGCACCGGGCGGTGCAGCGGAGTGACGGCGGCGATACCGACGTCGACCCGGTTGTGCATGGTGTGCACGACCGGGATGCCGTGGCGCTGCGCATACCGGTGTCCGATGAAGGCTCCCCAGAAGTCGGCCTGGACGTGCACCAGGTCGACGGGCGGACGGCGGGTCATGGCCTTGTCGAGGAAGCGATCGGTGCCGCGCCCGGGCCAGCTCATCGAGTATTCGCGATCCGTCGTGATCGGCATCGACGGCAGGTCGACGTACGCGCCGCCGTGGGTGCCGGACGACGCACGCGATCCGTGCATCTTCGGAGCCACGACCGTCACGGTGTGACCGGCGCGTTCCAGGAACTCCCGCTGGAGCCGCATCGACACCTGCGCTCCCCCGAGGGAGTCGAGGTGTTGATCGCCGAAGAAGACGATGTGCATGGCGGGTTACTCCGGCAGCGGCTCGTCGCGGTACAGCGCCTCGAAGGTGTCGAGGGTGCGGTTGATGTCGTGGATCAGGACGCCGTCGAGCGAGGCCTGCTGCATCCGCTCGTACTCCGCGGGCTCCGCCGTGAGCACGTCGGTGAGGCGTGCAGCGAGCTCGTCGGCATTCCCCGGCTCGAACAGGTAGCCGTTCTCGCCGTCGTGCACCAGGTGCGGGAGGGCCACGGCATCGGCCGCGACGACGGGCAGGGCCGAAGCCATGGCCTCCATGGTCGCGATCGACTGCAGCTCGGCGATCGAGGCGATCACGAACAGGCTCGCCCGCGACAGCAGGGCTCGCAGCTCCTCGTCGGTGGTGCGCCCATGGAAGGTCACCCGGTCGGAGAGACCGAGCTGGGCGGTCAGGTGCTCCAGCTGCTTGCGCTGGTCGCCCCCGCCCACGATGTCGAACGTGGTCTCGAGCGCGGGGTCGAGCTTCGTCATGGCCTGGAGGATGACCTCGACCTGCTTCTCGGCGGTGAGGCGTCCGACGAACACGATGCGGTTCTTCTCGCGCGGACCGATGACCGGCGTGTACTGCGAACGGTCGATACCGCAGCTGACGGGGATGACCCCCTTCACCTCGACGGTGTTCTCGAGGAAGTCGGCGGCACGGCGGGTGGGCGTGGTGATCGCCCTGGTCAGGTCGAACGTGCGCTTCGCGTCGGCCCAGGCGAACTTCAGCACCAGGTCGTCGATGAACTTGGGCATGGTCGTGTGATCGAGGATGTTCTCGGCCATCACGTGATTGGTCGCGATGACGGGGATGCCGCGCTCGTGGGCGATGCGCGCCAGTCCGCGACCGATCACGATGTGCGACTGGATGTGCACCACGTCCGGCTGCACCCGGTCGAGCACCTTGCGGGCGTAGTGCTTCGAGCGCCAGGGCCATACGAAACGCAGCCAGTCGTGCGGAGGCCAGCGGACCGACGGCAGCCGGTGCAGGGTCATCGGCTCGCCTTCGATGACCTCGGTCCGCGGCTCGGCGCGGCGGTAGGCCTGGTTGAGGGCGACGACGTGCACGTCGTGTCCGCGCTGCACGAGGCCGGCGGCGAGGCGCTCGGCGAAGCGGGCGGCGCCGTTGATGTCGGGCGCGAACGTGTCGCAGCCGATCACGATCTTCAACGGTCGGGGCGCGGATTCGGCGGCGGAGCCGCTCGACGGATCGATCGGATCGTCGGAGGAGGTCACAGACATGCTGCCTTACGATGTGGCGGCCAAGGGAGAGCCCTGGTCGGGCGCTGGCCACTCTACCGGAGGGCCCTGATCGTGCCGCCGAGGCGTACCGGGCATCACTCAGACGCACCGGCTACCGTGGAGTCATGCGACTGAGTGCCGACGCCGATCCCCAGCTGTGGATTCCCGTGACGGACTCGCTCGGCTGGAAGGGCCGCCGCCACCGGAAGGCCGCGATCCGGATGCTGCTCGGCCAGGTCAACGCCGCGGTCGGAGCGACGGAGCGACCCGGCTCGAGGTTCGGCGCGTGGGCGATGAGCCAGGCGGCGCCGATGCTCATGAAGCGTGCGGACGGACGCGTGCTGGTGTGGACGTGGAAGGCGGAGCCCGAGCTCGTCGTGGCGATGGCGACCGCACAGGTGCTGACGCCTGATGTGCGCATCGCCCGGGCCTCGATGCCGATGGACTACGACGACACGGAGTCGTTCCCCACGAGGCTCGGCGTCGGCGAGAAACTGCTCGTCCCGATGCCGCCGTCGCCCGCCTCGCCGCCGTTCGCGACGTACACCTGGGACACGGGTACGCACCTGGTGACGTTGACGGCCGTGTGCAGCGACAAGGAGCGGTTCGGCACGCTGATCGGCGCGCTGGACGACCTCGCGCGCAGCCTCCTCATCGCCGACGACCTCACGGGCGGCGAGTCCCCCGACGTGCTGAGACTGCCGCCTGCCTGACATCGCTCTCCCGCTCCCCGTGTGATTCCCGGGAGGCCGCGGATCGCATCCCGCGTCATTCCAGTCCGTGCGAATCCAACCATGCCTTCGCGACTCTCGCAGGGGCACGCGCCAGCCATGCATCCGTGATGATCTCTTCGAGCCGGCCCCGGTCGACGGCATCGAGACGGACGAGCAGTCCCGGGTAGCCGTCGAAGTGGGGGATCGTGAACAGCGCATCCGGCTCGGCGGCCAGAAGGGCATCCTTCTCTTCGAGGTCGGCGACCCGCACCGCGAGCACATCACCGGTGGGCCACTCACGCCCGGCCTCGGCGAGCTGTCGCAGATCGGTCGTTCTCGGTCCGCGAAGCCACGCGAACTGGCCGCTCTTCAGCCGCCAGGCCGCCGCTCCGGTGTGACCGCCGACGGATTCCTCGGCGCCGGGCAAGGCGAGGGCGATCGCGCGCACATCGTCGATGCTCACCATCCCGCCATCGTGCACCCGTTCGCCCTGCCACGACAACGGGTCCGCGCACATCACCCACACACGCGAGAGCAGGAGCACACGCGGGCTCAGCACACGAGGCTCAGCGCACGAGGCTCAGCGCACGATGCTCAACGCACGATGCGCAGCGTCCGCACCTCGAAGGGACGCAGTCGCAGCGCACCGCCCGTCCGTGCATCGTCGATCTCGTCCTCGATCAGACTCACCTCGCGCACCTCACGGTGGTCGAAGCCCACGGACAGCTCGCCGACCGCACGACGCCCGAGCGCTTCGTACACACGCACGATGACGTCGCCGGAACCGTCGTCGGCGAGCTTCACGGCCGACACGACGATGCCCTCGCCCTGCACCGAGACCAGCGGCTCGACCTCGCGCGCCCCGCGGAGAACCGTGGGCAGGCTGTTGATGCGGATGCCCTCGGCTGTGGCGATCGCGGCGTCGGCGCCGATCACGAAGCCGACCTCGATCTCGTGGGGACCGTGATCCGTGTCCGGGTCGGGGAAGCGCGGCGCCCGCAGCAGGGAGAGCCGCACGGTTGTGGTGACCCCGTCCTCGCCGACCTCGCGCGTCGTGTCGTACCCGTAGATCGAGTCGTTCACGAGGGCCGCACCGAAGTCCTGCTCGCGCACGAGCACGAACCGGTGCATCGAGGTCTCGAACTTTGCGGCCTCCCAGCTGGTGTTCGTGTGCGTGACGCGCGCCTGGTAACCGAACTGGGTCTCGGCTTCGGTGTGCGACGCCTGGATGTCGAGCGGGAACGCCAGCTTGAGCAGCTTCTCGGTCTCGTGCCAGTCGATGTCATTGCGCAGCAGCACGGTGCGCGACTTCGGCGCGAGCACGATCGTCTGCGTGATGGTCGACTCCGAGAACGGGCGCACGACGACGATCTGCGCGACACCGTTCACGAGTGATGCCTCGATGGAGGAGACCGCCGTGAGGTCGTCGACGCTGTTGCGGTAGTACCGGTCGATGTCCCAGGCGTCCCACATGTTCGGGAAGTCCTGGTGCAACTGGAACAGGTTCGCGGCCCTGCCTGCGGCGACCGTCTCCCTGCCCGACGCCTTGTCGACGGCAGACACGATCAGCCCCTCGCCCGAGACGAGCACCGACACGAGGTCGTTCTCGATCCGCCAGCCATCGGCCTCCTCGACGAGCGTCACGGGTGCGACCGTCGACTCCCCCACGAACGCGGCGCCCAGCGCCCGACCACCGGCGACCGAGCTCGGCT
>NZ_QOAY01000239.1:0-2836 GCF_003314775.1 Microbacterium sp. H6
TGGTCGACGGCCATCCGTCCACGCGATCGGAACGCGGATCACGCCGGAGGAAGAAGCCTCCGTCGTGGTCGACCGCCCAGCGCACACCGACCGCGTCGACGAGGTGCGTCTGCACCGGGTAGCACGCCCCGGCTGAGGGCACCGGGCGACGGCGGATGCTCGTGGCCGTGCCGTCCTCCACCCGATGGAACTCCCCGGGGTGCCACAGTCCGTCGACGAGCTCGCGCACACCGACAGGAGGTTCGTCCGCCACGGCTCCGGTCCGTCCCCAGGCGTTCACCCTCGGGCCGGGCGGCAACGGGCCGGACGGCACCCGCGTCGAGTGCACCTGGTCGAGCGGTGCGGACACGCCATGCTCTTCCCGCAAGCTCTGCGCCATGGTCGGCCTCACATGTGCGGGGCCGGGAGGAGCGTGAAGTCCTCCGGTCCGCCGCTCCAGGTCGTCCGCCAGCCGCGCTCCTGCGCCGCCTCTCGGAACCGGGGCATGCCGAGGTACGAGAACGCGGCCGGTGCGTTGGGGACCAGCCCCGTCACGATCGAGCGCACCACGCGCAGGTCGGTGCGCCGCACGTCGGAGGTCGTGAGGTCGCGCGTGAGCACGCGGTGGCCGCGATCAGCCAGGCGCGCATAGACCTCGTCCATCGTCACCGGTTCCACTGCGCTCAACGGGAGTACCCCCTGCACCGGATCCTGGAACCGGCGCGCCTCTCCGTGCACGGTCGGGTCCAGCCAGACCTGCACGTGTGCGCCGAGGTCGATCACCTTCTCGAACTCGACTCCGGCCGCGGTCGTGTAGTCGGCGTCCGCACGGAACTCGAGGGTGAGTCCCTTGGCCATCAATCCCTCGGCGACGGCGCGGAACACCCATCCGTCCGCCGTCGTGCAGCCCTGCGTGTAGATCCAGGTGTGCACGGCTTCCAGCACGGCCTTCCGTGCGGCACGTGCAGGATCGAGTGCGGCCGAGAACCCCGCGGCGTAGAGGCCGCGCTCCGGATCATGCACGAGAGCACCGATCGCCGGGGCGAACTCCGACGGCATGGCGACCAGCCACACACGCAGGCTGCTCCCCTCCAGATCATCGAGGAGGCCCGGGACCGTCGCAGGGTCGATGCCGAACGTCGGCCCGTCGAGGTGCCACCACACCTCGAGCGCATCCCGCTCGATCACCTCGATCACCCCGCGGTCGCGCGCATCGTCAAAACCCGCCCCCGTGGCGATGCCGGCGTAGTTGAGATGATGCGTGCGGGGCAGGGAGCGGAAGCGGGATTGCCGCCAGTTCAGGTGCACGAGGGAATCCGGCATCCACACCGAGCCCCCGTCGAGATCGTCGCAGCGCGCCCACAGCGTCGGCGTGGACGCCTCCAGCCGCTGATAGGGGAAGCCCGGACGGGAGAGCTGCCAATCGGCGAAGCGCGGAAGATCCGCGTCGTCGATGACGGCCTCCCCGTCGGCGCGCAGTTCTTCCGCTGAGGCGACGCGGAGGTCGTGCGGCGGCAGCACGTCGGGCAGCCAGTTGCCGCAGTACCGCTCCACGCCTTCGCCGATGGCCGCGATGCGCGCCTGCGCGGGGTCTCCGAACGAGGTGCCGAGCGAGACCCGATCAGCGGGCCATTCGCCGAGCAGGCGGGCATCGGCCACCGATGCGGTGAGAGCCAGATACCGGTGCGGAGCGCCGATCGGATGCGGAACCTCGCGCACGGAGCGGATGATGCCGGCCTCCGCGTCGACGAGCGCCTCGGCAGGCAGGGTCGCTCGAGCGGTGCGGTGATTCGGGGTGTCGTGCGCTTTCATGCTGTCCTCTCGTAGCGCCAGCTACCGGTCTCGGGTTCGAAGGCCGATCTGGTGCGGCGGGTCGGATGCCGATCGACGCCTGCGGGCTCGGATGCCGACGCTGTTCCCGCCGATGGCAGACCGGTCTCGGTGAGCCAGGTGTCCAGCACCCCGCCGATGCCGCCCGCGCTGCGCAGCCGGGAGCGGACGTCGTCATCGTCGATGTCGGCGGCGAGCCGGTGGCCCCAGGGCCCGTCGACCAGGTGCAGCGGCCCACGCCAGGCATCGGCGAGCCGGCCCGCATCCGTGAAGAAGAAGTCGTGGTCGCCGCGGATGAGCAGCAGGGGTACGCGGAGGTCGCCGTATGCACGGTGCAGATCGACGGCGGGCGCTGACCACAGGCGACGCCAGCCGGAGAGCACCTCCCGCGACCACCCCCATTCCGCAGCGGCCCGGTGCACGCCGACCTCGGATGCCCGCGCCACCCTGGCCTCGAGCTCCTCATCGTTCAGCGGGGGATGGGAACGCGCCCCGCGACCGTGCTGGTGCCACCACCCGATCCGGTCTCGCAGGTGTGGTCGCCCGTTCTCGTCCCACGCGGTCTCGGCGAGCCCGAGAGCCGGAACGAGGAGCACGAGTGCATCGACGTCGACCGACCTCGCCGCCTCGAGCGCGGTGTGGGCGGCATACGACCCGCCGGAGAGCAGGAGCGGCAGCCCGGGGCTCTCGGCCCTGACAGCATCGACCACCGCGCGGCCGTCTGCACGCTCGGAGAGGTAGGGGTGCCATTCGCCGTCGGACGAGTGTCGGCCGCGCACGTCGTGGATCACGCAGCGGTAGCCGCGCCTCACCCACGCCCGCGCGGTGTCGGCGTGGCGCCAGGCCCCGTAGGGAGTGCGGATGACCACCACGCCTCGCGTCTCTGCGGGCGACCAGGCCCATCCGCGCAGCAGGGCGCCGTCATCGGCGACGACGACATGAGGACGGGCATCGCGCGGCGGGGTCATCGGAGCAGCCTCGGCGGTGCCGCGGGGAAGGGGAGCACCGTGTGCTCGGTGACCGATCC
>NZ_QOAY01000096.1:0-240 GCF_003314775.1 Microbacterium sp. H6
TGCGGCGCCGCATGCTCGCTCCACCGGTGAGTGGTGTCGCGGGACGCGGCCTCCGCCGCTGCGGCCGTGACCTCGTCGATCAGCGCCAGCGCATCGGCACGCTCGAGACCGGACAGGTAGCCGGTGATGGGACCGGGAACGGTGTGCACCTGCGCACCGGACACACGCTGCGCGCGGTCGATCGGCCCCTGGCTCAGCGAGACGCCCTGCAGCCGTGCGAGCGGGAACACGGCGAGCTTG
>NZ_QOAY01000096.1:282-770 GCF_003314775.1 Microbacterium sp. H6
ACACGTTCCCGCGGCGGAGCAGCAGCCCGAAGTCGGCGACCAGGTAGCCGTGACGCTTCCAGGAGAACGGACGTCGCCACCGCGCTCGGCGGGGCATGGTCCGATAGGTGTCGTCACCCTCAGGGCCGACGATGCCCTGCTCCCACAGCGAGGGGATGCTCTCGGCGGGCACGTCGGGAAGGACGAGCGCGAGCACCCGCTCGACATCGGCACGCTTGCCGACCGGCAGCACCACGTTGAACTGCTGGCCGCTGCCCGATGACTGCTGCGCCGCGCTCTTGCCGCTCATCCGGTTGATCTTGATCGTCCACCAGCCGAAGGGACGCCACAGCAGCGACTGCGACACCTCCACGGCGAAGATGCGACCGGGCGGGAGCGTCTCGGTGACGGTCGTGAGGAGACCGTACGTGATCCGCACGCCGTCCGGTGTCGGCGCGATCGAGTAGCGCAGCGATTTGGAGATCTGCGCCCAGGTGATACCGACCACG
>NZ_QOAY01000096.1:918-1138 GCF_003314775.1 Microbacterium sp. H6
GATCGCACCGAAGAAGACGAACCACAGCAGTCCGGAGATGAGCTGCGATCCGACCAGCCGACCGGTCGGGATCTTCACGACGCTCTCGGGGACCACGTCGGCGAGATCGACTCCGGCGATCAGACCGTTGACTCCCGCGTTCATCGATCCGACGAGCTGCGCTCGCGCGGATGCCGGTGCGGCCGCCGCCGCTGCGGCTGCTGCCGGGTTGAGCGCGGCG
>NZ_QOAY01000021.1:0-262 GCF_003314775.1 Microbacterium sp. H6
CGCCCACGAGATGCACGGGCGCGCCGGGAGCCGCCAGCGCGGCCGCGTTCGACCACCACCGCAGACAGGACTCGGCGACCCGCAGGTCGGGGGCCTGAAGCATCCTCGGCCCGTCGAGCAGCACGACGGCACGGTATCCCCCATCGGCGATCGGCTCGGCACCACGGGTCGCGACGACGAGTGCGGGCTTCGCCGGAACCCGCTCCACCGGATGAGCGCCGTCCGCGACGATCACCCGCACACCGGGGAACGCGCGCCCCAG
>NZ_QOAY01000021.1:379-13882 GCF_003314775.1 Microbacterium sp. H6
GTCGACGAGCAGGCAGGACACGTCCAGGCACTGGCTCCGCGTCCGCACCATCCGCACACCGGCACGGCACCGCGATGCTTCGCACCGAGTGGACCGCCGCAGTGGGCGCACCGGGCGGGCGCTCGACAGTCCGCGCACACCAGTGAAGGAGAGAATCCGGGGCGCGACACCTGCACGAGCACCGGGCCCTCCGCCGCCGCGGTGCGTGCGGCGAGGAACGCGGACGACGGCATCCGCTGAGCCGTCGGCTGCTCCATCTCCTGGGGCGTGCTGAGGACGACTCGCGGCAGCACTCGACGTGCTGCTCTGACGTCCTGCAGCCAGCCGAGGACGACCAGCCGTTCGACATCCGTCGTGCGCGTGTGGCCGGCGAAGAGCAGCGCCGACCCCTCCAGCTCTTGACGCAGCAGTGCCGCGTCCCGTGCATTCACATACGGGGCCAGCGGTTCCCCGAGAAGCGGGTCGCCGTCGTCCCAGATCGCCACCAGGCCTGCGACGACGGGTGAGTACACGGCCGAGCGGTTGCCCACCACGATGCACGGGGCGTCTTCGAGCGTGCGGAGGAAGCCACGATAACGGTCGGGGTTGGTCTGCCGGGAGTCGTGACGGACCACTGCGGCGGCGGGGACGAGCGCCTCCAGAGCCGCGAGGAGTCGATCGAGATCGCGACTGTCCGGGACGACGATGATCGATGATCGCCCCGCGGCGAGCATCCGCGCTGCCGATGCCGCAAGCAGACGGGCCCAGCCCTGCACGCCGTCGACGAGCTGGGGAATCGCCTCGACCGCGGCGCGACCACCGGAGTCGAGAACGGCGCCGAGCCCCTCGTACAGATCGACCGTGCTCTCCGCCACGGCCAGAGCATCGGCGTCGGGGACCTCGGCGGGCGTATCGGCCGTCCACGCCTTCTCGACACGCACCTGACGTTTGGGGATCACCAGGCGCAACACGTCGGAGGCCGAGCCCGCTGCCCGGTCGGCGACGCGACGAGCGAGGGCGTGCAGACGCGTGGGAAGCACGGGCACCGGAGACACGACGCTCTCGACCTCCGAGAGCGCCCGGTCGGCATCGTCCTCCGCGTCGATGTCGACGACGTAGCCGTCGATCACGCGTCCGGCGGTGCGCAGGGGCACACGAACGCGAACTCCCAGGGGCACATCCCCCAGCTCAGGGGGAAGGGCGTAGTCGAAGAGCCGATCGAGTTGCGGAAGAGGGGAATCGAGGAGCACGCGCGCGATGCGCCGGCTCTCCGCAGGCATCAGGACCGCGGTCCCATCAGAGACCGGCGGCGCGGCGCAGCTCTTCGACGCGGTCGGTGCGCTCCCAGGTGAAGTCCGGGAGCTCACGGCCGAAGTGCCCGTAGGCCGCGGTCTGCGCGTAGATCGGGCGCAGCAGTTGGAGCTGCTCGATGATCGCCTGCGGGCGGAGATCGAACACCTCGTTGATCGCGCGGGTGATGATCTCGTCCGACACCTTGCCCGTGCCGAACGATTCTACGTACAGACCGACCGGGCGTGCGACGCCGATGGCGTAGGCCACCTGCACCTCGAGGCGGTCGGCCAGCCCCGCGGCGACGGCGTTCTTGGCGACCCACCGCGTTGCGTACGCGCCGGACCGGTCGACCTTCGACGGGTCCTTGCCGCTGAAGGCACCTCCCCCGTGACGCGAGGCTCCGCCGTAGGTGTCGATGATGATCTTGCGCCCGGTCAGACCCGCGTCCCCCTTGGGGCCGCCCGTGACGAAGGGCCCGGCGGGGTTGATGTACAGGGTGACGTCGTCGAGGTCGAGGCCTGTGGTCGCGAGCACGGGATCGATCACGTGTTCCCGGACCTGGGCCTTGACGTCATCCTGCGAGATGTCGGGGTGGTGCTGGGTCGAGACGACGACCGCATCGACGGTCTTCGGCGTGAAGCCGTCGTAGCCGAGCGTGACCTGTGTCTTGCCGTCGGGGCGCAGGAACGGCAGCTGGCCGTTGCGACGCACCTCGGTGAGCCGCTCGGCGAGGCGGTGTGCCGTCCAGGCGGCCATCGGCATCAGCTGCGGCGTCTCGTTCGTGGCGAAGCCGAACATGATGCCCTGGTCGCCGGCACCGAGCCCGTCCAGCGGATCGATAGAAGACCCGTCGCGGTGCTCCTGGGCGCTGTCGACGCCGTGGGCGATGTCGGTCGACTGCTCGCCCACCGAGACGCTGACACCGCAGGAGGAGCCGTCGAAGCCGGTGTCGCTGGAGGTGTAGCCGATGCCGTTCACGACCTGGCGGACGATCGTGGGGATGTCGACGTAGGCCTCGGTGCGGATCTCGCCGGCCACGTGGACGAGACCCGTCGTGACGAGCGTCTCGACAGCGACGCGGGAGCCCTTGTCCTTCGCGATGAGCCCGTCGAGGATGCTGTCGGAGATCTGATCGCAGATCTTGTCCGGATGTCCCTCGGTGACGGACTCGGACGTGAACAGACGCAGGGCGCTCATCGATACTCCAGAACGGGACGGACAGAGAGAGGGTGTTGCACCCATTCTGGACCGCGCCTCCGACAGAACGGAGGCGCGGCCTGGAATATCACTCTGCGTGACGAAGGCGGAGCTTGTCCTCGTTGATCTCGTGCAGCGCGATCGTGAGCGGCTTGTCCTCGACGGACGAGTCCACGAGCGGGCCGACGTTGTCGAAGAGGTTTCCCTCGTGCAGGTCGGAGTAGTAGTCGTTGATCTGACGCGCGCGCTTCGCGGCGTAGATGACGAGCTCGTACTTCGAGTCGACGCGGTCGAGCAGGTTGTCGATGGGGGGATCGATGATGCCGTTGTTGTGTCCGGCCATGGTGAGACCTCCTGATCAGGCGACGGGATCGTCGCGAAGACGGTGCGAAAGGCGCGCGAAGACGCTCAGCGCGCAGAGCTTGTAGACAATTCTACGACCTCGCGGGCCGCAGTGGCGACGTCCTCGTTCACGATGAGGTGGTCGAACTCGTTCTGAGCGGCGAGTTCGACCTTCGCGGTACGCAGCCTCCTGGCCCTTTCCTCGGCGTCTTCCGTGCCCCTGCCGACCAGTCGATGCACCAGTTCGTCCCAGCTCGGAGGCAGCAGGAAGATCAGCGTCGCTGCCGGTTCGGCGGCACGCACCTGACGCGCGCCCTGCAGGTCGATCTCGAGCAGTACCGTCTTGCCTTCGGCGAGAGCGGCGTCGATCGGCGCCCGCGGCGTGCCGTACCGCGAGCGGTTGTGCACCACGGCGTACTCGAGCAGCTCCCCGTCGGCGATCAACCGGTCGAACTCGTCGTCGTCCACGAAGTAGTAGTGCACCCCGTCGATCTCGCCGGGACGCGGGGGCCGGGTCGTGGCCGAGACCGAGAGGTGGATCTCGGGGTTGTGCTCGCGGATGTGCGCGGCGACCGTGCCCTTTCCCACGGCGGTGGGACCGGCGAGAACCAAGAGCCGACTGCGTGCGCCGCGGGGAGCCGCGGGCGGGAACCGGGAGTCCAGCCAGGCCTCCAGCACCCGACGCTGCCGAGCACCGAGCCCTCCGAGACGCTTGACCGGCGAGATGTGCAGCTCTTCCAGCACGCGGTCGCGCTTGCCCGCACCGATCGCGGGGAGCGCCAGCAGGAAGTCGGTGATGCGCATCGATCCCTCAACCGAGTCGGCGTCCGCCGTCGCGCGGTGCAGTACCGTCTGCGGCGTCACCACGCGCATCGTGAGGTCGCGTTTCACCGACGCTCTCGCGCGTCGACGCTCCACGGCACGGCGTGCGGCGGCCGCCCTGTCGACCTCGGGAACCGTACGCTGCGCGTCAGGCACGCGCCACCTCCAAGTACTCGGCCGCGCGAGCGGTGATCGTGGCAACCAGATGATCGGGTCCGGCGCCGAGGATGCTGCGGCTCTCGCTCGCGATCACCGCATCCGACATGGGCCCGAAGCGCACCCGGAGGTCGGCAGGCGTTGCGCCCTGCGCGCCGAAGCCGGGAGCGAGGATGGGAGCCACGGGTCCGAACGGGTGGATTCCCGCGAGGTCCCAATCCACGGTCGCACCGATCACGAAGCCGAAGCTGCCCCACTCCCCCGCGTCTGCCAGCGCGGCGTTGCGGGCGGAGACCTCGCCGATCACCGATCCGGAGACGGTCTCACCTGTCGAGGTGACTGCGCGCTGCAGCCCCTCGGCCTCGGGGTTGCTGGTCGCGGCGAGGACGAAGACTCCCTTGCCGTGCTCCTCGGCGAGGGCGAACGCCCCGTCGAGGGCGCCCACGCCGAGGAAGGGGCTGACGGTGAACGCGTCGGCTTCCAAGGGCGAGCCGGGTGTGAGCCATGCGCGCGCGTAGTCGCCCATGGTCGATCCGATGTCCCCGCGCTTGGCATCGGCGATCACGAGCAGATCGGCCGCCCGTGCGGCCGCGAGCACGTCTTCCATCGCGGCGACGCCCCGCGAGCCGAAGCGCTCGAAGAACGACACCTGGGGCTTCACGAGAGCCACTCGCCCCGCGGCCGCCTCGACCGTGCGCAGACCGAAGTCCCGCACACCGCGCGCGTCGTCGGGGAGCCCCCACGCGGCGAGCAGGGCCGCGTGGGGGTCGATTCCGACGCAGAGAGGGCCGTGCGCGCGCAGCGCTGCCCGTACGCGTTCGCCGAAGCGTCGGCTCACAGTGCCGCCTTCCGGTCCAGCGCGTACTCCTGGAGGCTCTTCACCTGGAAGCCCTCATGGGCGGCGTCCATTCCGCTCACCGCTGCGCCGAGCACGGCGATCGTGGTGAACAGCGCCTTGTCGGCGGCGACGGCCGCAGCGCGGATCTCGTAGCCGTCGGCGCGAGCGGCGCCACCCGACGGAGTGTTCACGACGATGTCGATCTCCCCGTCGTTGATGAGGTCGACGATGTTCCGGGCGCCCGACTCCTGCGTCTCGCTGTACTTCTCGACGACCGTCACGGCGATGCCGTTGCGCGAGAGGATCTCCGCGGTGCCCTCGGTCGCGACGATCGTGAAGCCGAGCTGCTGCAGGCGGTGCGCGGGAAGGATGACCGCACGCTTGTCCGAGTCGGCCACCGAGATGAACACGGTGCCGGACGTGGGCATGCCCCCGTAGGCGGCAGCCTGGCTCTTGGCGAACGCCGTCGGGAAGTCACGGTCGATGCCCATGACCTCGCCGGTGGAGCGCATCTCCGGTCCGAGCACGGAATCGACCGTCTTGCCGTCGGCGGTGCGGAACCGCTTGAAGGGCAGCACAGCCTCCTTGACCGAGACCGGAGCGTCCAGCGGGACACGCGAGCCGTCCTGCTCCGGCAGCATGCCCTCGGCGCGCAGCTCGGCGACGGTGGAACCGGTCATGATGCGGCTCGCGGCCTTCGCCATCGGGATGCCCAGCGCCTTGGAGACGAACGGCACCGTGCGGCTGGCGCGCGGGTTCGCCTCGATCACGTAGAGCACGCCGGCGCTGATGGCGAACTGCACGTTGAGCAGTCCGCGCACGCCCACGCCCTTCGCGATGGCGAGGGTGGCCTCGCGCACGCGGTCGACGTCCGTGCGACCCAGCGAGACGGGAGGCAGCGTGCAGCTGGAGTCGCCGGAATGGATACCGGCCTCCTCCAGGTGCTCCATGACGCCGCCGATGTACAGCTCGGTGCCGTCGTAGAGGGCGTCCACGTCCAGCTCGATCGCATCGTCGAGGAATCGGTCCACCAGCAGCGGCTTGCCCTCCTCGATGACGACCTCGCCTGCGGTGCGCACGAAGTAGTCGCGCAGCGACGCCGTGTCGTAGACGATCTCCATGCCGCGCCCGCCGAGAACGAAGCTCGGACGCACGAGCACCGGGTAACCGATCTCCTCGGCGATGCTCACCGCTCCGTCGACGTCGATCGCCGTGCCGTTGCGCGGTGCCACGAGACCCGCCTCGTCGAGCAGACGGGAGAACAGCTCGCGCTCCTCAGCGAGGTCGATCGCCTCCGGACTCGTGCCGAGGACCGTGTAGCCGGCCGCTTCGATGCCCTTCGCGAGTCCCAGCGGCGTCTGGCCGCCCAGCTGGCACACGACGCCGAGGATGGTGCCGCTCGCCGCCTCCGCGTCGAGCACCTCGAGCACGTCCTCGAGCGTCAGCGGCTCGAAGTACAGGCGGTCGGAGGTGTCGTAGTCGGTCGAGACCGTCTCCGGGTTGCAGTTGACCATGATGGTCTCGAACCCGGCATCGGAGAGCGCGAACGACGCGTGCACGCACGAGTAGTCGAACTCCACGCCCTGACCGATGCGGTTCGGCCCAGAGCCGATGATGACCACCTTGGTGCGCTCGGACGGAGCGACCTCGGTCTCGAAGTCGTAGCTCGAGTAGTGGTAGGGCGTGAGAGCGGGGAACTCGCCGGCGCACGTGTCGACGGTCTTGTACACCGGACGGATGCCGAGGCCATGGCGGACGCCGCGGACCTCGGTCTCGGACGTGCCGCGGAGCTCGGCGAGCTGCGCGTCGGAGAAACCGTGCTCCTTGGCGTAACGGAGAGTCGCGGCGTCCAGCTCGGGAGCCGTCCGCACGATCTCCGCGACCTCGTTGATCAGCACGATCTGGTCGAGGAACCACGGGTCCATGGCCGTCGACTCGAAGGCCTGCTCGACCGTCGCGCCCTTGCGCAGTGCCTGCTGCAGCGTGACGATCCGGCCGTCGGTCGGCGTCTTGGCGACCTCCAGGAGCTCTTCCACCGAACGGGTCTCCTCGCCCCAGTGGAAGCTGGAGCCGCGCTTCTCGAGCGAGCGCAGCGCCTTCTGCAGCGCGGTGGCGTAGTTGCGGCCGATGGCCATGGCCTCGCCGACCGACTTCATGGTCGTGGTGAGCGTGGCGTCCGCCGCAGGGAACTTCTCGAACGCGAAGCGAGGCACCTTGACGACGACGTAGTCGAGCGTCGGCTCGAAGCTCGCCGGCGTGACCCCGGTGATGTCGTTCGGGATCTCGTCGAGGCGGTAGCCGAGGGCGAGCTTCGCGGCGAGCTTCGCGATCGGGAAGCCGGTGGCCTTCGAGGCGAGGGCGCTCGAGCGCGAGACGCGCGGGTTCATCTCGATCACGATGATGCGCCCGTTCGCCGGGTCGACCGCGAACTGGATGTTGCAACCGCCGGTGTCGACGCCGACGGCTCGGATGATGTCGATGCCGATGTCGCGCATCTTCTGGTACTCGCGGTCGGTGAGGGTCAGCGCCGGGGCCACCGTGATCGAGTCACCCGTGTGCACGCCGACCGGGTCGACGTTCTCGATCGAGCAGACGACGACCGTGTTGTCGGCCGTGTCGCGCATGAGCTCGAGCTCGTACTCCTTCCAGCCGAGGATCGACTCCTCCAGGAGCACCTCGGTCGTCGGGGAGTCACGCAGACCGGCGCCTCCGATACGACGCAGGTCCTCCTCGTCGTAGGCGAAGCCGGAACCGAGGCCGCCCATCGTGAAGGACGGGCGCACCACGAGCGGGTAGCCGAGCTTCTCGGCACCGGCGAGGAGGTCGTCCATGGTGTGGGCGATGACGCTCTTCGCGACGTCGGCGCCCGCCTCGAGCACGAGCTCCTTGAAGACCTGGCGGTCCTCGCCCTTCTTGATCGCATCGACCTTGGCGCCGATGAGCTCGACGCCGTACTTCGCGAGGATGCCGCGCTCGTCGAGCGCCATGGCCGCGTTCAGAGCGGTCTGCCCACCGAGTGTCGGGAGGATGGCATCCGGCTTCTCCTTGGCGATGATCGTCTCGATGACCTCAGGGGTGATCGGTTCGACGTACGTCGCATCGGCGAAGTCGGGATCGGTCATGATCGTGGCCGGGTTGGAGTTGACCAGGATGACCCGGACACCCTCCTCGCGCAGCACGCGGCACGCCTGGGTGCCGGAGTAGTCGAACTCGCAGGCCTGACCGATGACGATCGGGCCGGAGCCGATAACGAGGACGGAGTTGATGTCGTCGCGCTTGGGCATTACTTGGAGTCCTTCTGGCTGGCGATGACCAGGTCGCGGAACCTGTCGAAGAGGTAGTTGGCATCGTGGGGGCCCGCAGCCGCCTCGGGGTGGTACTGCACCGAGAAGGCCGGGATGTCGAGGGCGCGGAGTCCCTCCACGACGTTGTCGTTGAGGCCGACATGGCTGACTTCCACCTTGCCGTAGCCGTGGGGGCTGTCGAACGTGCCCTCGATCGGCGCCTCGACGGCGAAGCCGTGGTTGTGAGCGGTGATCTCGACCTTGCCCGTCTGCTTGTCGAGCACCGGCTGGTTGATGCCACGGTGTCCGAACGGCAGCTTGTAAGTGCCGAGGCCGAGAGCCCGACCGAGCAGCTGGTTGCCGAAGCAGATGCCGAAGAACGGGAGTCCTTCGTCGAGCACCGAGCGCAGCAGCTCGACGTGGTCACCCGATGCCGCGGGGTCGCCGGGCCCGTTCGAGTAGAAGACGGCGACGGGATCGACGGCGCGGATCTCGTCGATCGTCACGTTCTGCGGAAGTACGTGCACCTCGAACCCGCGAGCGGCCAGGTTGTCGATCGTCGCCTGCTTGACGCCGAGGTCGAGCACGGCGAGGTTGCCGATCCGCTCCCCCAGTGCCGTGGTCACGGTGGCGACGTCGACCGAGACCTCCGCCGACAGGTTGCGGCCGGCCATCTCGGGAGCCTCGCGGACGATGCGCACCTGCTCCTCCGGGTCGAGCACGGCATCCGGACCGGAGAAAATGCCACCGCGCATTGAACCCGCCGAGCGGATGTGTCGGGTGACCGATCGGGTGTCGATACCGCTGATGCCCACGATGCCGTCCTCCACGAGAACGTCATCGAGCGAGGCGTTCGCACGCCAGTTCGACACCACCCTCGAGGGGTCGCGGACGATGTAGCCGGCGACCCAGATGCGACGCGATTCCGCGTCTTCGTCGTTCATGCCGGTGTTGCCGATGTGCGGTGCCGTCTGCAGCACGATCTGCCCCGCGTAGGACGGGTCGGTGATCGTCTCCTGGTAGCCGGACATGCCGGTCGAGAAGACCACCTCGCCCAGAGTGCGCCCACGGGCGCCGTAGGCGCGGCCGATGTGGCGGGTGCCGTCTTCCAGGACGAGGACGGCAGGGTCGGGGAGCCGAGCCGCTGAGGCCTGCTCGGGGGTGGTGGAGAGTGTCATGACGTTGCTCCTGTGTCGGGGGCGGCGGGGACGAGCCGCTGCAGGTCGGAGATGAGGTTCTGAGGTTCGCCGGTGGCGACGCGCAGGTAGCTGTCGACGACAGTGTCGTCGTCGATGTTCCATGCGATGCGCACGAGACCACCCGGCTCGACGACACGGTCGATCGTGACCGTGGCGCGGTCGACGGCGACGAGACGGTCTTTCGCCAGGAAGACCGTCGGCGTGCCGTCGAGGCAGAGGGCGATGCCGCGATCCGTGACGGCTACCTCACCGCGGGCCCGGTATGCGAGAGGCGACACCGCGAGACGCTCGAGCGGCTGTCCGTGCCGTGTCGTCGACACGTACAGCACCTCGTCGCGGCGGGCGACCTCCGCATGCTCGGGCACACCCAGCGGGGCCGAGAACACGGAATCGCGGCGGATTCGTCGTCGCCAGGCGCGCAGCATCACCAGCAGCACCAGGAGGGCGACCGCGATGGTGATCGCGACGGCGAGATCCCGAGCGCTCATGCGCCGAGCTCCTCGACGACGCTGCCCCCGTCGACCGTGAGGACGCCGCCGTGCACCGTGTACTCCACCCGCCCGGGAAGAGCACGGCCGAGATAGGGCGAGTTCACGCTGCGACCGTGCAGGTCTGCTTCGGTGAAGACGCCGTCCACCGACGCGTCGTAGAGCGTGAGCTGCGCCGGCTGCCCGACCTCGAGCGGTGTGCCGTGGCCGGAGAGGCGTCCGATCCGTGCCGGTGCCGCACTCATCACGCGCGCGATGTCCGCCCACTCGAGCAGCCCGGTCTGCACCATCGACTGGTGCACGACGCGCAGCGCGCTCTCGAGACCCACCATTCCGTTCGCCGCAGCCTGCCACTCGCACGCCTTGTGCTCGCTGGGGTGCGGCGCGTGGTCGGTCGCGACGATGTCGATCGTGCCGTCGGCGAGGCCCTCGCGCACGGCGAGGACATCCTCTTCCCGGCGCAGGGGCGGGTTGACCTTGTAGCGCGCGTCGTATCCCCGCACGAGCTCGTCCGTCAGCAGCAGGTGATGCGGCGTCACCTCAGCGGTGACGCTGATGCCGCGCTTCTTGGCCCACCGGATGATGTCGACGGAGCCCGCCGTCGACAGGTGGCAGACGTGCAGCCGCGAGCCGACGTGCTCTGCCAGCAGCACGTCGCGCGCGATGATCGACTCCTCCGCGACCGCAGGCCAGCCGGCGAGGCCCAGCTCGGCGGACACCGTTCCCTCGTTCATCTGCGCCCCCTCAGTGAGGCGGGGATCCTGGGCGTGCTGCGCGATGACGCCGTCGAAGGACTTCACATACTCCAGAGCCCGACGCATGATGAGCGGGTCGAAGACGCAGAAGCCGTCGTCGCTGAAGACGCGCACCTGGGCGCGCGAGGTGGCCATGGCGCCGAGCTCGGCGAGACGCTCGCCCTTCTGTCCCACGGTGACGGCCCCGATGGGCTGCACCGTCGCGTAGCCGGCAGCCTCGCCGAGGGCGAGCTCCTGCTCGACCACCCCCGCCGTGTCGGCGACGGGCGAGGTGTTCGGCATCGCGAACACCGCGGTGAACCCGCCGGCGGCGGCCGCCCTGGTACCGGTGAGAATCGTCTCCGACGCCTCGTAGCCGGGTTCGCGCAGGTGGGTGTGCAGGTCGACGAGCCCCGGCAGCGCGACCAGGCCCGCAGCGTCGATCACGCGCGCACCGGTGCGGGTGAGACCCGTCCCGATCTCGGCGATCCGCCCGCCCTCGATGATGATGTCGGCGCTCTCGGCACCGAGCAGCTGCGCACCGGTGATGACGAGGGTCTCGTTCACAGGTCTCCCCCTCGTTCGTCGTCTCGTTCTCCTGCGAGCAGCAGGTACAGCACCGCCATGCGGACGGATACTCCGTTGGTGACCTGTTCCAGCACCGTCGAACGGGCGGAATCAGCAGCTTCGGAGGAGATCTCCAGTCCCCGGTTCATGGGTCCGGGGTGCATCACAATGCTACCGCCCGGAAGCGCGGCCACACGCCGTGCGTCAAGACCCCAGCGGCGGGAATACTCCCGCTCAGTCGGGAAATACGCGGCATTCATGCGTTCCAGCTGAATGCGGAGCATCATGACGGCATCCGGCTCGTCCGCCAGCGCCTCGTCGAGGTCGTAGACGACCCGGACCGGCCAGAGCGACACGTTCTGCGGAACCAGCGTCGGCGGCGCGACCAGGGTGACGTCCGCGCCGAGCGTGGTGAGCAGCCAGACGTTGGACCGTGCGACCCGCGAATGCAGGACATCGCCGACGATCACCACACGCAGTCCGCTGAGATCCCGTCCGCGGCTTTCGGCACCGAAACGGCGCTTGCGGATCGTGAAGGCGTCGAGCAGCGCCTGCGTGGGGTGCTCGTGGGTGCCGTCTCCGGCGTTCACCACACCGGCCGATATCCAGCCGCTGGTGGCGAGGGTCTGCGGGGCGCCGGAACCCGGGTGCCGGACCACGACCGCATCGGCGCCGATGGCCTCGAGCGTCTGGGCGGTGTCCTTGAGGCTCTCGCCCTTGGAGACGCTGGATCCCTTGGCGGCGAAGTTGATCACGTCGGCGGAAAGGCGCTTGGCAGCGGCCTCGAACGAGATGCGCGTACGGGTGGAGTCCTCGAAGAAGAGGTTCACCACGGTCTTGCCCCGCAGCGTCGGGAGTTTCTTGACCTCGCGCGACTGCGTGTCGGACATGTCCTCGGCGACGTCGAGGATGCGAAGCGCGGTGGTCCTGTCGAGGGTGCGGGTGTCGAGGAGGTGTCTCATTCGCCGATCGTCACCTCCTCCGCCCCGTCGTTCTCGAAGAGGCGCACGTTGACCCGCTCCGTGCGGGCCGAGGGGATGTTCTTGCCGACGAAGTCGGGGCGGATCGGGAGCTCCCGATGTCCGCGGTCGACGAGGATCGCCAGGCGCACGACGGAGGGGCGTCCGATCGACTGGATCGCGTCCAGCGCCGCGCGGATGCTGCGGCCCGAGAACAGCACGTCGTCCACGAGCACCACGGTCTTGCCGTCGATGCCCCCGACAGGGATCTCCGTCGGCTGCGGCGAGCGGGTCGGGTGCTTCGCGAGGTCGTCGCGGAACAGCGTCACATCGAGGGAGCCGACCGGGACGGACTGCTGCGCGATCTCGCTGATCAGCAGGCCGAGGCGATGGGCGAGAGTGACGCCGCGGGTCGGTATCCCCAGCAGGACGAGGCTCTCGGCGCCTCGATTGGATTCGAGGATCTCGTGCGCGATCCGGGTCAGCGCTCGTGAGATGTCGGCTTCGTGCAGCACAGTGCGCATGCTCATCGGCCGCTCCCTTCTCCGCCTCACAGGACGGTGTTAAAGGTTGCTTGTGATGTCAGTCTATCGGAGCGCTCAGGCCTCCGCTGATCAGCTCGCCTCCTGCAGCACGGGATCGGTGACCTCGTCGATCTTCGAGGAACGGATCGGGTGCCCCGCCGTGGACAGGCAGCGTCCCGTCTTCAGGTCCCACTTCCAGTCGTGCATGCTGCACGTGAGGATGCCGTCCTCGTCGACCTTGCCGGTCTTGGTGAGGTCGGCGCGCAGATGGGGGCAGCGGCGCTGCACGACCCAGTCGCCGATCTCGGCGTCCTCCGTCTGGTCGGTCTGCTCCTGGTACCAGTTCTCGACGTACTCGATCCGGTCGACCGAGAGGCACTTGAGGAACGTGGTGAGGAACTCGTTGAACTTGCCGCTGCGGCCCACCGAGAACTGCATCGAGAGGAAGATCGAGTTCGACCAGTCGATCTCGTGGTCGACGATGTTCGTCGAGACCAGATCGGCGGGGATCGTGTACCAGTAGATGCACTCCTCGCCCGCGTACTCGCGGACCTTGGCGCGGGGGAAGTCGACCACCATGTCCAGCTCGCCGATGCGGAACCGGACGCATCCGCCGACGCCGAGTCGGATCGTGCGGGACTTCTTCAGCAGCGGCTCCCACCACTCCTTGATCGCAGCCAGCATCTCGGCCGGCGGGATGATCTCGGCGCGGGAGGCCTCCTCGTCGCGGATCTCCTGCTGACGGGATGCGCGCTGCTCTTCGAGATACTCCCACTTCTCGTCGAAGATGTGGGCGATCTCCGCTTCGGTGTACAGGGTCTGCTCGCTCGTCACCTCTCCACCCTCGACCGTGACGACGGTGCCGGGGATGAAGAGCTGTCCGTCGTACTGCGGAGCGAGCTCCTTCATATGCGCGAGGAACTGCTTCTGGTCCGTGAAGATCGACTCGCCGTTCTTTCCGAGTCCGTTGAAGTCGAACAGGTCGTCGCGAAGAAACATGGGCGGCCCTGCCATCGGGAAGACATGCGGGGCGTCGACCTTCTCGATGTAGTACATGGCGCGCTTGTTCTGCGCCTCGCGCTTGAGTCGGGCGAAGTTCTGCTTGGCGTCGAGCGGCAGGT